>JBDSDI010000257.1:0-11496 GCA_039920645.1 Bdellovibrionota bacterium
CCGTAAAAAAGGGTAAGGCTTTGAAAAAAGTCAAAGGCCGGGGACTCAATGACTAAGGCTGTTCTCTCGAAGGAACAGTTCGATGATCTCTGTTCCACGCGCTTCGTGCGCGAACGCTCGCGTCGCATTTACGACAAAGCGCTCGCGGGCGGTACACGCTTCAGGCTCGATCTCGCGAAGCTTCCCGCTTGCGCGGACTTCGTACGCAATTTGATTCTGAAAAATTATCCTGACCTGAAAGTTCCTTTCCATTCGCGCTGGGAACACTTCAACGTCGGCAGCGTCGATCGTATTCAGGCGCTCGATAGGAAGCTCGCTACGCTTGCGTCTCGCGACAAAGCCTATGCGCTTACCGATCTTGTGCTCGTTTCGGTTCTGCTCGATGCGGGGGCCGGTCCCGACTGGGCCTACAAGGCGCGCGACGGCGGATCGTATTCGCGCTCCGAAGGACTCGCGGTCGCGAGTCTCGAGATCTTCGAGGCGGGACTCTTCTCGTCCGATTCGAAAAATCCCCACCGTGTTGATTCGAAAGCCCTCAAAGCGCTCAAGATTGAAGACATGCGTAAAGCTTTCCAAATAAGCGCCGCGAATCCTATGACCGGCCTCGAAGGCCGCATCGGACTCATGCAAAAGCTCGGCGAATGTCTCGAAAAGCGCGGCGACTTCTTCACCCAGGACGGGCTCTCGCGCCCGGGATATCTTTTGGATTGGTACGCCACGCGTCTCGATACACGCGGCCAGCTTCCGGCACAGACGCTCCTGCGCGGACTCCTCTGGGGGCTCGGCGACATGTGGCCCGAGCGTTTCGTCGTCAATGACTGTCGTCTCGGAGACGCGTGGGTCTATCCTCACGGCGCGAAGCCCGAATACGAAAACATCGTGGCCTTCCACAAACTCTCGCAGTGGCTCTCGTACTCAATGATCCATCCGCTCGAAGTCTCGGGTCTCGCAGTTTCCGGCATTACCGAACTCACGGGACTTCCGGAGTACCGTAACGGCGGACTCTTTACGGACATGGAGGTGCTCGTGCCGCGCGCGATCGCCGACATCGAAAAGACCCACGCGCCCGACGGGAATTTCCTCATCGAATGGCGCGCTCTGACGGTTTGTCTGCTCGACGAGACCGCGAAACTCATCAGAAAAGATTTGAAGCTCTCGGACGAAGAACTTCCGCTCGGTAAAGTACTCCAGGGCGGAACCTGGCTTGCTGGCCGCGAAACCGCCAAGCGTCTCCGCGGCGGCCAGCCTCCGTTCAAAATCGAGAGTGACGGCACGGTATTTTGAGGTAAAAGACATGACTGCAAACAACAAGAATTTAAAAAACCTGACCATCGTCGAACATCCCGTTCTTTTCGAAAAGCTCGCCACGCTTCGCGACAAAAGTACAACCTCGCACAGTTTCCGCCAGACTCTCAAAGAGATCAGCACTTTCCTCGCTTACGAGGCGACTCGCGATCTCAAAATGGGCAAGGGCGTTGTCGAAACCCCGATGGAAAAAGCCACACTCCCTCGCGTCAGTGAGGAGGTCGTCATTGTCTCGATTCTTCGCGCCGGCGAGGGAATGCTCGACGGTTTCCTGAGCACGCTTCCCTTTGCACGCGTCGGTCACGTCGGCATCTACCGCGACAAATTCATGAACAACACCGTGGAGTACTACTTCCGCGTTCCGGACAGCTTTCGAGGCAAGCGCGTGCTGCTGCTCGATCCGTTGCTCGCGACGGGAGACACGGCTCTCGCGACGCTCGACCGCTTGAAGCAGTATGGCGTAGGTCCGATCACCTTCGTCTCCGTACTCTCGGCCGCCGTCGGGATTAAGAAGATCAACGAGGTCCATCCCGACGTGAAGATCATCACCTGCTCGGTAGAAAATTCTCTCAACGAAAAGGGCTATCTCTTGCCTGGACTCGGCGACGCCGGAGACCGTCTTTTCAACACGCTATGAAAAGGGTCGTCGTGGGAATCGCAGGCGGTAGCGGCTCGGGCAAAACGACGCTCGCCCAGATGCTGAAGGATCTCCTAGGTGCGCGTGCTAAGATTCTTTACCAGGATTCCTACTACATCGATCAAAGTCACCGTTTCGACGGCGATGGCGGTTCTGTAAACTTCGATCATCCGAAAAGTCTCGAGTTCTCGCTCTTGGCGGCGCACATGAGCGAACTGAAGTCCGGCAAAGTGGTCGAAGTTCCCCAGTACGATTTTTCGACCCATAAACGCCTCAAAGACACCGCGCATTTTGCGTGTTGCGAAGTCGTGATTGTCGACGGAACGCTGCTGCTCTCTCAGGAAGGCATTTGCCAGGCGCTCGACATCAAGGTTTTCGTCGATACACCAGAAGCGTTACGTTTTTCGAGGCGCCTGGAGCGCGATGTTTGCGAACGCGGCCGTACGCCCGAGGGCGTAAAAAAGCAGTTCGATCAGCAAGTCAAACCGATGCACGACCTCTTCGTGGAACCGTCCAAAGACCAAGCCGATTTCCTGTTCTCGGGAGAGCTCGACGTGAGAGTTTGCGCGGAAAAGTTAGTTCGCGAAATCGCCAAATTTCTCTGATAAACCTGGGTTCGTGAATCTTTTCGAGCCACTCGCCGAGCGCATGCGCCCCCGCAATCTGGACGAGTACCTGGGACAAAAACACGTCCTCGGTCAGGGCAAGCTTTTGCGCAAAATTATCGAGGATATCGGCGCCGGTCACGTCGACCGTTTGCCCTCGCTCGTTTTTTGGGGACCTCCGGGAACCGGCAAGACGACGCTCGCGCGATTGCTCGCTCAGACCGTCAACGCCCACTTCACGACGCTTTCCGCGACGAACGCCGGCGTGAAGGACGTGCGCCAGATTGTCGAGGATGCACAGAACCGTCTGCGCCTCGAGGATCGCCCCTCGCTGCTTTTTATCGACGAGATCCATCGCTTCAACAAGGGTCAGCAAGACGCGCTCTTGCCCGCCGTGGAAGAGGGGATACTCACCCTCGTGGGAGCGACCACGGAAAATCCTAGCTTCGAACTTAACCGCGCGCTCCTCAGTCGTTTGCGTGTGTTCGTCCTCGAGCCATTGTCGATCGATGATCTCGAGAAAATTATTCGCAAGGCACTGGTCGATGTCACCCGCGGTCTCGGCGCCAAGGATATGCATCTTGCCGACGACGTGATCACGCTTCTCGCACAGAACACCGGAGGCGACGCTCGCGCGGCTCTGAATGCGCTCGAGTGGCTCTCGCTCCGACGCGAGAGGACTATCACTCGTGAAATGGCTCTGGAAGCTTTGGAAAAGAGCGTTGTCGCCTATGACGCCACCGGTGAGGATCATTACAACCTCATCTCGGCTCTTCATAAATCTATCCGCGGCTCCGACCCGCAGGCCGCGCTTTACTACCTCGCGCGCATGCTCGAGGGTGGCGAAGATCCTCTCTTCATCGCACGTCGTCTCGTGCGCGCTGCAAGCGAGGACATCGGTCTTGCTGATCCTGTCGCGCTTGCGCAGGCGATGCTCGCTAAGGAAACCGTGGATTTCGTCGGCGTGCCCGAGTGCGACGTTGCCCTTGCGCAGGCGACGGTCTATCTCGCGCTCGCTCCCAAATCGAACGCGCTCTACATTGCGTCGAAGGCCGCTCGCGCCGAAGTTCAGAACTCGGGAAGTCTTCCCGTCCCACTTCATTTCCGCAACGCGCCGACGGGTCTCATGAAAGATCTCGGCTATTCCAAAGGCTACGAGTACGATCCCGACGTCGAAGGCGGCGTTTCGTCGCAGCAGACGTTGCCGGACGTCCTTGTCGGGCGCACGTTCTACGAGCCTCGCGATATCGGCTTCGAGCGTGATCTCACCAAGCGCATCGAATATTTCACGAAGCTGCGTAAGTAATTAGGGAGCTAGGAGTCGAGGACTTCGATCACGGAAGGATCGGCTTCGTTCTGCTTGATGCGGTAAGGACCGATCTCTTTGTTGTCGATGACGGCGCTGAGGTTAGGGTCGTTCCATGCTGCTCGCGCCTGTTGCGCCGAGGGGCCGCGCAAGAAGGCGAAGCCAAGATTGAGAATCGCGAAGACGGCAGTGGCTGCGAGGAGTACCGGCAGTCCTACAACGATGAGTACGGCGAGGCCTAGGACAAGCCAGAGCATGGAGAATCCTGAAGTTTTATAAACTCGGATCATACATTGAGAATAGGAACCCTCGGCTTCTCAGTCAAACACTTCGACGCGGCTCGTAAATCGCCCCAGAATTTCCGAATGAAATTCGAGGACGTCGCCGGGTTGGAGGAACGAAAAGCTCGCGAGCCACAACTTGCGCGCGCGTTTCTGGCTGAATCCCGCCCGCAGCACAAGTGCGAGTTTCTCGACAAGCGTGGGGGCGCGAAAGACGGTTCCGATAGGGGTGCCGGTGCCGATCACGACCCATTCGGCGTCTTGGGAGAGTGTGGAATCTTCGAAGACCCGGGCGTGGATGCCCTCGGGCGTGAGAATATTCAGGGACGTGTCGAGCTGTTGTCTCGCTTCGCCATTCACCCGAAAGCGGATGCGAAGTTTTTTCCAAAGATTCGCGTCACCGACGGCCATGAGGGTGCCGTGCGCATTGGCGCGCTCGAAACTTTTCGCTTTCGAAAACCCGGGTCCCAAATTCTTCGCATCGAAGTTCTCGACTTGAATACTCCGATCGCTCAAGTCGTTGTGCATCAGATAGCCGAAAAGCGTGGGCTCGTTTCGATGCAGGAGCAGCGAGACTTCGGTTTCGTAATCGAGATACTCGCGGTAGGGGACGGGGTCCGAAAGGCGAGTAGGGGACGCGTTCTTCTCAAAAATGACCGTCGTCTGGACTGCGACGTCATCACGGTGATCTTGGTAGCTCAGACCGATGCCGAGACTTCGGGTCTTCGATCGCGAAGGCAAGGGGAGGGTGAGCTGCTCGAGAGCGTAACGTTCCAGCGGTGCTTCACTCGCTGAGTCCACGAGTTCCGCAAAACTCTCCAACTTCGACGAAAGCACGCGCGCTTGGACTTCCGTATCGCTGAAGCTTTCTACGCAAAGCAGCTGTCCGTCAGCCGCGCGCGCGACGAGGATATGAGAAGCCGTGGAGTCGTTCATGGGCGTCCATCCTGCTCGATTTTTGGCCGCACGCCTTCCTCGTTAGGTGCCAATTCCCGCCTTTTGCGGCACTGCAAGACGCTTGACGAGGAGGCTTCAATAGCATATAATGCACTGCATTAAAACACTGAATTATTAATAGCTTATGCCAAAGTATACGGAGAGACCCATGAAATCACTGACCGCCTATCTCGTCCCTTTCGTCGTCAAACGCCGTGGCCAGAGAATGGAACGTCGTCTGAATGCCGAAATGAATGATCTGAAGGCGAGCCAAGAGCGTCTTTTGCTGAGTATCCTGAGTCAACAGGCGGCCACGCGCTTCGGGAAAGAACACAATTTTTCGGATATCGCGAGCGTTGAGGAGTTCCGCAAGCAGGTGCCCGTTCTGGATTACGAGAAAATGCGTCCGTACGTCATGGAACAGGATAGAACCAACAAGCCCGTTCTTCTCTCGCAGAATCCTATCTTCTACGCCGTGACGAGCGGGACGACCGGCCAACCTAAGTACATTCCCGTTCACGAGGACGCGTTAAAGGCTCATCGTCAGTGCACTGACTTTTTTACCTTCAATCTTCTCAAAGCACGCCCCCGTCTTTTCGACGGACGCATGCTCGCGATTGTGAGTCCCGCCGTCGAAGGCAAGCTCGAATCGGGACGCAGTTTCGGTTCAACCTCGGGCCATATGTACAACGGCATGCCGTCGGTGGTGCGCAAGAAGTACATTGTTCCCGCTTCGGTCTTCGGAATCGCGGACTACGATCTGAAGTACCACACGATCTTGAGGCTTGCGCTCGAGGCCAAGAACATCACCTTCCTTACGACCGCTAACCCGAGCACCATTGCAAAACTCGTGAGTCTGATCGCCCCCCATATCGACGCGCTCGCCGACGATATCGAAAAAGGATCGTACTCGCGCTTGGCCGAACTGGATGACGTCAGTCGCGTGGACGTCGTCAAGCGTCTGAGCGCTGATCCTGCGCGCGCCGCCGAGCTTCGTCTTCTCAGGAAGGAGGAGCGTCTCAAGATCAAAGATATTTGGCCCGACCTTCAGGTGGTTGGGGTGTGGACGGGCGGATCGAGCTCGATCTTTCTCGATCAACTCGCGGGACAGTTTTCGTCCGAGACTCTAATTCGCGATCTCGGTTATCTCTCTTCCGAGTTCCGCGGCAGCGTTCCCGTCATGAGCGGCACCAACGCGGGCGTGCCCACGTTCTTCAACTGTTTCTTCGAGTTCGTCGAACATTCCGCATGGGACGACGGGCGCAAGGACTTCATCGGTCTCGAGAGTCTCGAGGACAAGAAAAACTACTACGTCTTCATCACGACGAACTACGGACTCTATCGGTACAACATGAACGACATTGTTCAGGTCGACGGCTTCTACTCGAAGGTGCCGATGATCCGTTTCCTCCAAAAAGGCAAAGGTGTCACGAGCATCACCGGCGAAAAACTCTACGAAAGCCAAGTTATTCAGGCTGTGGGACGCCTCGAAAAAGAACTCGGTGTCGATTCCGAGTTCTACGTCATGAGCTGCGATCCTCAGGAAGCGCGTTACACGCTCTACTACGAAGTTTCTCCGAAAGTGAAAGACTCCAAGATTCAGGAGATGGGTATCGAAGCTCTCGACGAGTGCAAGAAATTTCAAGCGCGTCTCGATCAGGTGCTGGGCGAGGTGAACATCGAGTACGAAGCTAAACGCAAAAGCGGCCGCGTGAACCCGCTTCGCGTCTGTATTCTCAAGCGAGGGACTTACGAGAACTTCAAGCGTTTCTATCTCGATCAGGGTCAGCGTGAAGGTCAGTTCAAGATCGTCGCCCTGCAGTTCGCTAAAGACATCAAATTCGATTTCATGCCTCATGTCGGGTGGGACGGAGCACGCACGGATTCCGAAAATCTTGTCGTCCTCGCGACCACGCGTCATTCGAGAGTCGTGAGCGACGAAGACCTCGAGACGGCCACGCGCCTCAGTCTGCGGGCTCCGGCGCCGATCGTGTCCCTCGGAGAGGCCGTGAGACTCTGATGAACGCGATCAAACTCAGCCTCAGTCCTTTGCGTATTCCCATGAAGGTTTCCTTCAAACATGCGTCGGCCGAACGCCACGTTACCGAAAGCGTTTGGGTGACCGCAAAACGCGGTACTCTCACGGGTCTCGGCGAGGGCTGTCCGCGGGTCTACGTGACGGGTGAGACGCTCGACGGCGCGATGATCTGGGCGCAGTCCAAGGTCGCAATGCTCGAGGAGCGCGTCCATAGTCTCGCCGACCTCAAGCTCGTCTCGAAAGAGCTCGACGAAGAGATCAAATTGAATCTGTCGGCCTGGTGTGCGCTGGAGCTTGCGATCCTGGACTTACTCGCTCAGGAAGTAGCCGTGAGTCTCGAAAAACTTCTGGGCGTTTCTGAAGAGCGCACACGCTTCACCTACGCCGCCGTGCTTTCGGCCGACGACGAAACGAAGTTCGCGCGCAACATCGATAAGTATTTGCGCTACGGCTTTTCGGATTTCAAGCTGAAGGTCGTCGCAAAAGAGGCCGATGATATTCCGCGTCTCGAGCAGCTTAAGTCCAAAGTCTCGCCTGGAGCGAAGCTCTGTTGGCCGCCCGTGCGCTTACTCGCCTCGGCCTACGCCGCAAGAAATCCTTTCGAATTCCGTCTGCGCCTTGATGGCAACAACGCCTGGGCAGGACGCGAGCACGAAATCGATTCTTTCCTCGACAAGGCCGCGCTGAAACCGTGGGCCATCGAGGAACCGTTTGCTCCGTACGATTTCGAACGGCTTTCGGATCTAAGTCGTCGCCACAACATCGGCATCATCCTCGACGAATCGCTCTGCCGGCTCGAAGACGTCATCCGCGCGAGCAAGTATGAAGCGCGTTGGGTCGCCAACATGCGCGTCTCCAAGCTCGGCGGACTGTTGCGTTCACTCGAGATCGCCGAAAACTTGAAGGACCTCGGTTGGGAAATCATCGTCGGCGCCCAGGTCGGCGAAACCTCCGTGCTCTCCAGGGCTGCGCTCGTCGTGGCGCGTGCCGCAGGTTCCTTGCTCGTTTCTCAAGAAGGCGCTTTTGGTGACATCTTGCTCGAGCGCGATCGCGCCGTTCCGATGCTGAAGTTCGGGCTCGCAGGTCTCGTTCACAACACCGCTTCGTCACAGAAGGGTCTCGGTCTCATGGAAGTCGAAGGATTTAAGTTATGATGCGTTTCGGATCTCATCTTCTTTTTTTTGCGACGGCGCTGTCGTCCCTTACGGCCCTAGCCGAGAATCGGGACCTTTACTACGAGGGTCATGACGGTTCTCGTCAGCACGCGATTCATTTCATAGCCGAGCATCCGCGGTCGGCGATTCTCTTCGTGCACGGCCTGCAGAGTCACGCCGAGTGGATGCGTGCCTCGGGGGTCGGTGAGAAGCTCGCCGCCCGCGGGATCTCGGTCATGGCCTTTGATCGCCGCGGTTCGGGCCGCAGTGCTACGGAGAGGGGCTACGCTGCGAGCGGCAAGGAGCTGCTTGAGGATTTGAATGATGCCGTTGTGCTCTTCCGCAAGGAACTTCGTAAGCAAGGCGTCGAGCCCGGTCGCGATATTCAGCTGAACCTCATGGCGAACTGCTTCGGTGTGCGCATTGCCGTTCCTTATGCTTTCGAAGCGGAGAAGCAGAGCAAGAATCCCTTTGCTTCGCTTATTCTCATCGCACCCTCGACGCAGATGCGTCCCGAGGCCGAATACAATTTCATAGAAAAACTACAGGTGATGTTGAAAGGCTCGCATGAGAGCGTGGCCACGCCTCTCAAAGACGAGTGGTTCGTCTCCAGTGGTCCGGGCCTCACGTGGATCAAGCAAGACGCCTTGGGTCTTCACCGGGTCACGGTCGGGCTCCTGAAGTCCGTGCGCGGTCTTACGACGATCGCTAACCGTGAACTTCCGGACATGACGATGCCGCTGATGATCTTCACTGCATCCCGCGACAAAATGGTCGACGGCGAGCGTGTGAAGCGCGAGCTCTATCGTCCCTATCGCGGCGAGAAGCGCCTGCGGGAACTCGACTCTGAACACAGTCTCGAATTCGGGCCGGCGCGCGATCGTTTCGTCGAGGAGACCGTGCGATGGGTGCTTCGTTAAGGAGCGCCCTCTTGGAGCTTGATTTGCCGCCGACTTCGTGAGAAAACCCACGAGTCCTCGAAAACCTGGAAGTGGATCGGTAGCTCAGTTGGTAGAGCAGCTGACTCTTAATCAGCGGGTCCGCGGTTCAAGCCCGCGCCGATCCACCACTTTTTCTCAAGAATTTCATGAGTCGCTCCGATAGAGAGCTCATGAAAACTCTTCTTTCCCTGAGCTTCGCCCTCTTTCTTCTTACGCCCGCAGCCTTTGCGCGTCGTCCCCTCGTCGATATCCGTCCCACCGCGCAGACCGGAGGCGCCGATAACTCCGCTACCGACGCCACGAGCCCATCGGCTGCGACCGCCTGTCGCCACCCGAGCTCCGGCGATCAGGTCCCCGCGAGCGTCGAAGGCTTCGATTCGCTTCCTTCCACCCGCATCACCCAAAAATAGGATCTCTTCCAAGGGTCGCGCTTGACTCTTAACGCGGCGCGGTGTATCTCGGGCCGGTGAGAAATCTTCGGCTTTTTGCAATGGCCCTCGCGACAATGTCTTTGGCCGCTCATTCCGAAGAGAAGCCGAAGCCCAAACCCTTGCCGGTTTTCAAAGATCCTTACGCGGCTCTTAACGACACCGAGCTCGAAGCCAAGGTGCAGCCGCTTTTGGCCCAGCCTGCCACGCTCGTGCTGAGCCAAGAAATCCTTCCCACCCCCAACGTGCTGCCCATCATGAGCGAAGGCGTCGATATCGAAATTGTTCTGCCGCACAATCGCTGCGAAGCGGGCACCATGACTTGGGGCTCGCTAGCCACGGGTTATACGAGTTGCCGCGTGCTCGGGCGCGGACAGACGATCTTCGCGACGCTGCGTGAGCTTGCGGGTCTGAAGGCCACTCAGCGCGACTACCGCAGCTGGACCATCGGTCAGACTCCGGTGCCGATGAAGGCCGAGTGGATCAAGCCCAAAGAACATTTCGCGACGGCGGCCGAATACGATTACTGCATGTTCCGCCCGGATATCGAAGAAAACGGCGCTTCGATTCACGCTCGCCCCCGCTCAACGATCGGACGCTTCACGCTCGATACCGGCGTGAAAATTCATCCCGGCAAAGAGTACTGGGGAACGCATCCCGGCACTTCCAGGCTGCTCATGCCCGTGCGCATGACGCCCGTGCCTTCGCCCGAGAACGAAGCCTATCGCAACCAGGGAGATCTCTTGAAGCGCTCGGACTTCTGGATTCATTCCCATGAAAATATCCGCGACCCCATGCCGCTCGAAAGTTCGTCGACCTTCGGGTGTCCTCGTCTACCGCGAGCCTGCGAAGAAAATATGCAGGAATTCGTTGCCGCTCAGAATGCCACGGGCAAGCTACCGATCCTGCTTATTATCGAAGAATAAAAGCGCTCATGTCTGCGCGCTTCAAGGTTTTTCGAGGTAGTCGAGATCCCTGTGGAAAGTCTCGGGGATCATGTAGAGTGCCACGAACGAAAGCACGGTACAGACGAGGCCTACGAGCGCACCGCTGTTGAGAATTCCTAGCCGTCCTTTCAAACATGTGAAGGTCAGCGACATCGGCACGAGTGCAGCGCGTACGAAGTTCGGCACGCTCGTCGCAACCGTCGCGCGCAGGTTCGTACCGAACTGTTCGGCCGCGATGGTCGCAAAGACCGCCCAATATCCGCTCGAGAGTCCTAAAATAAGACAAAGTCCGTAGAACTGCGATGCACTCACCCCATGAGCAAGGAAATAGCTGAGCGAAGCCAAGCTCGAAGCGCTCATGAAAATGAGCATGGCCTTGCGTCGGCTTTGAAGAAGTTGGCTCGTAAGTCCGGAAAGTAAATCGCCCACGACGAGTCCCGAGTAACAAAAGAAGACGGCGCGTCCGGCGCTGATCTCGCCTACCACGCCCAGCGCGGTGGCGAACTCGGGTGAGAGCGTGACGAGAATGCCGACGACGTACCAGAGCTGAATACCAACGAGAATGCACAGTACGAAACGCTTGAGGCGGTCGCGGTCTTTGAAGATCGAGAGGAAGTTTCCACGTTCGACTGCGGAGTGCTCGGCTTTCTTGAAGATTCCCGACTCGCTTACGCCGATGCGAAGCGCGAGTAGCATGAAGCCCAGACCGCCGCCGATGCGGTAAGCGTTGCGCCACTCGAAATGCTTGGCCACGAAGTAGGCGGCGATTGCGCCGCTGACGCCAATGGTGGCGACCAGGGTGGTGCCGAAACCTCGCTTTTCCTTCGGCAGCGTTTCGGAAACAAGCGTGATGCCCGCGCCGAGTTCTCCGGCAAGACCGAGACCCGCGAAGAACCGTAAGGTCGCGTACATCGCAAG
>JBDSDI010000258.1:0-5965 GCA_039920645.1 Bdellovibrionota bacterium
TCGCTCAGCGAAAACGACGTCAAACACATCAATGCCATAACGATCTTTCCTTCCGGTCACCGCACCTGGACGGGACATGCGCTCAGCCCCGAGGGTCCTCTCGGTTTCGAGATCGGAGTCGAAACGGCTTTCGTGTTCCGCCACGATCTTCTCTATTTGGGCGATCAGCGCGGAGTGGCGCCGAGCGTAATTCCGGTTCCGCGGATTTGGACTTCGGTCGAGATTCCCATGAATATCAAATTAAGCGGACACGTCGGTTTGGGCGCTCTTTTCGACGGTATTCAAACGGCGGGCTTTGGTGCGCAGTGGTCTTTCTATAAAGATCCCGCTCAAGACACCGCATTTTCAGTCGACTTCCGTTACACCCGGGTGAATCTCTTCAACGACGCCTATTCGAATCTGATGGGATTCGCGGCGCAGGCCTCGAAAGATCTCATCGTGTGGCAGCCCTATGCGGGTGCGGGATTTATGGTCGCCAATACAACTGTAAAATCGGAAGTTTTGGACGCGGGCGCAAAGACCGGTCCTTATACCTCGGCAACCTATCATCTGTTTGTGGGAGCCCGTATTGATCTCATTGCGAAGCTTTCGATTCAGCTCGATGTCATGGCCGCGCGTCCGAGCGTGGGCGTGCTGCTCGAAAAAAGCTTTTAAGCAGGTGTTATCCGGCGTGGCTTAACGCCCCACGCGCTGTACGGAGCTCAAAGTGAAAATCTTTTAACTTTGAGATCATTTCACGTTCATGAAACAGGCTTAAAATTATGTGAGTAGCCTAAGCCATCATCAAGATAGCCGAGGCCCGAGGAGATATTCCATGCGTTCATTCAAACAAATGTTTCTTGCGTCCGCCATCGTCTTCGCTTTTGCAGCCCACGCTGACAACAGCAGCGACAAAGCTGCCGTAGACTCCAGCTGCAACGAAGAAGCAAAAACCGCTAATTGCGGCGATCAGAAAGTCGGAAGCGGCCTTCTGAAGTGCATTCATGCTTACAAAAAAGAACACAAAGATTTCAAAGTTTCTGATGGCTGCAAATCGGCTGTGAAAAAACTTCACGCGGATCGCAGCACCGAAAATAGAGAGAGCCACCAGAAAATCGCAAAGTAAATCCTCTGCATTTTCCGGATACGGGAGTCCTGGCCTCGAAAGAGGCCAGGACTTTTTTATTTTCGCAACGCTGGGTGAACGCAGCTGGCGAGCAAGAATAGGCCCTTATTCTCGGTTTTCGTTCCTACGCTTGAAGCTCGGTTTGTCCTTCGTACCGGAGCAGTCGTAGATCCATGCGACGCCGGTGCCGATCTCGGTCTTGAGAATCTGCTCTGGCGTCAGGTGCTCGATCTCCATGACGATGGAGCGAAGACTGTTTCCGTGAGCGACGACGAGCACGTCTTTGCCGGCCATCAGATCCGGAAGAATATGCGCCCGGAAGTAGGGAAGGGTGCGTGCGGCAGTGTCCTTGAGACTCTCGCCCCCGGGAGGAGGAACGTCGAAACTGCGGCGCCAGATGTGAACTTGCTCTTCGCCGAATTCAGCGGCGGTCTGCGCTTTGTTTTTGCCTTGAAGTTCACCGTAGTGACGTTCATTGAGAGCGGCGTCTTTGGTGATAGGAATATTGAGCTCAAGTTGTTCGAGTACGAGTTCTAAAGTCTTTTGTGCGCGCTGGAGTGCCGAGGTGTAAGCAAGGACGGGCTTGATACCGAGTTGTTTCAGTTGACGGCCGGCGTTGCGCGCCTCTTCCATACCTTTCTCGGTGAGCTCGACGTCGAGCCAGCCCGTGAAGATATTCTCGAGATTGTATTTAGATTGTCCGTGACGGATAAGAATAAGGCGACTCATGCGGGAGATCCTTTCGATTTTTCGATGAGATTCGTCGTGGAATAGCCATCGAGGTACTTCGCGTAATGAACGCGGCCTCCCCAATTTTTGAGGAGTTCTTCTTCGGGAATTTTTTTTCCTTGCCAGTCTGCGCCTTTGACATGGACGCTCGGACGGATCGTCTCGAGCCACGCGGAGGGAGTTTCTTCTTCGAAGATGCAGACGCCATCCACGCAGGAAAGCGCCGCGACCACGTAGGCACGGTCCGCCGCGGTGTTAATCGGACGGGTGGGACCTTTGAGCTTTTTTACCGAAGCGTCGGCGTTCAAGGCGACGATCAGAATCTCGCCAAGCGACCGCGCGTATTCGAGATACTGTACGTGACCCTTGTGAAGCAGGTCGAAGCAGCCATTGGTCGTGACGACGATTCCTCCCTGACTACGGCTGGAGTTGGAGAGCGTACGGGCTTCTTCCCAAGAAAGAATTTTCTTCACAGAGGCTGTTTGTAGCAAAAGACGTAGTCGAATCCAATTCTTTTACCGCCGTTTCTCGCAAGAAAATCGAGAACCCAGAGGATCGGACAGGCTAACGACAGCGCTTCCCAGAGATGCGAGACGATCAGATCCAGCGACTCATTTTCTTTGCGCGGCATCAGTCCGAAGAGATGCATTCCGAGAGTGCGACCGAAGACCACGACGCAAAGAGTGCGATAGCACAGCGAAGAGACGAGGAGTGCGCCTCCGATACTCATGGCGAGCGCCATCGGAGATTGCGGGAGCAGAATCGTCAAAGGATATCCGAGCGAAAGCGGTGTGAGTATCAGCAGCAAGAGACACCCGAGGAGGGGAATGAGGTGATCGAGGCTCTGAGACATGAAGATGCTGCGGTTCATTGCGAGATCCCCTTCGAGAGAATGCGGATCTGGTAAAGCGCAGCTACGCATGCGGTAGGAACTTTGAGAATACGCGGTCCGAGCCCGAGCGGATGAACGCATGGAGACTGGGAAATAAGCGCTCTTTCGGCCGAAGACCATCCGCCTTCGGGACCGACGAAGAGCGTAAGTTCGGCGGCATTTACGAGTGCGGAGGGCACTCTTTCCAAACCGTAAAGCCCTTGGCGCGAGAGATCTTCGTCCGCGAAGAAAGCGGGGCCCTCGATCGCAGAAAGTGTTTGGGCGAGCGTCAGCCACGCGGTTTCGAGCTTCGGAAGATAAGGTGCGCGGCATTGCTCGACGGCTGCTTCCAAAACGCGCTGCGATCTCTCGACGAGGGGTTCACGCTCTTTTTGCGAGTAGTCATTGTGATCCGTAATGAGGAAACTCATTCGCGTGACGCCCATCTCGGTCGCTTGCGAGATCGTTTGCGAAAGAGTGTCGCGACGAGGAGGAGAAAGGACCAGGTGAAGGCCGGGCGTCGTGGGGGGATGGGTCTCGACCGAGGAAATCTCGAAAGAGAATGGCTTCACCGATATGCAGACGGCGTCCGTGATTGTTCCCTCTCCGTCTAGAAAACTTACGGCTTCGCCGCTACGAATGCGAAGCGCTTTAAAATGGCGCTCGAGATTCTTGGGGAGAGCGCTCTCAGAAATTTCGACGCCTTTTTCGAAACGATACCCGTGACACAAAAACGCATGAGCCTGAGTCATCGTTTTCCTTTAGAGGTCGAGCGCGCTGAGAACGCGACCTTTCCCAGTATTTTTCGCCTTGAGCAGAGCGCGGTCGGCCGTGTCGACGAGTTCGGTGGTGCTCGCAGCGTCATCGGGATATGTGGCGACCCCAAGGCTGAGGCTAATGCCCGTATTTTGGATGATAGACTGCAGGTGACGCGTGGCGATCTCGATCGCTTTGGGCCGCGTGACTTCGGGAAGAATAATCGCGAACTCTTCGCCGCCGTAACGAGCGACAGTATCCGCACCACGTTTGCCTTGTTCAAGACCCTGAGCGACTTTGTGAAGCACTTGATCACCGTAAAGATGCCCGTGTTCGTCGTTGAACTTCTTGAAGTTGTCGATGTCGGACATGATGAGCGACAACGGACGTCCATAGCGGCGGGCACGCGAGAATTCAGAGTCGAGGCGTTCCCAGAAATAGCGGTTATTGGACACGCCCGTAAGCGCGTCCACGAGGGCCATTCGTCGCAGCTCGCGATTTTCGCGCTCGAGTTCGTTGAGGCGCTGAGCTCTCTCGACGATGCTTCTCAGGTCGTCGGGTTCCCAGGGTTTCGTCATGAGAAAATTGATCTGCGCGCGGTTGATCGTGTCGGGTATGTTTGCGAGATCGACAAAAGCCGTTAGAAGAATTCGTTGGCAGTGGGGCTGAAGAGTCGCGGCTTTTTCGAGCAGGTCGATGCCGTTCATAATGGGCATCTTGAGATCGCTGACGATGACAGAAAATTCCTGTTCACTCAGTTTCTCGAGTGCTTCGGCCGGATGATTGCAGGCGATGACTTGGGCGTTACGGCGCAGGTCGCGCGCGACGGCCTTGGTGATCTCGATATCGTCGTCGACGATAAGGATGGGCAAGAGTGTCTGGATTAAACGCTCCGACATCGGGTGCAGATCACTCCTTGCGTGCTTCGAGTAGAGAAGCCCAGGTGCCGATCGGATTCAGACTGTAATCCTTCAGGCGGGACGAAGCTACGGCCACGTTGTTCGGATACCAGAGAGGAACGTAAGGAAGCTGCTCGGAAACGATTTCTTGTGCGCGGTCGTAGAGAGCTTTGCGCTTTACGACGTCGGATTCGCGAGCGCCGGCATCGACGAGCGAGTCGACTTCCTTGTTCGAGAAGTAGACCCGGTTGCGTCCCGGAGGAACTTGGCTCGAATGGAAAATCTTGTGCATGATGTCGGGCTCGGTGACGGCGACCCATCGAAGCGAAAAGGTTTCGAAGTTGCCTTTTTGAACGTCCGCGAAGAAGGTCGCGAACTCGTAGGGCTTGAGACTGACTTTGATGCCCACTTTTTCGAGTTGTTCTTTGATGACCATAGCGATCGAGGTGACGTCGCGGTCCGAACTGGTCTTGATCTCGATTTCGAGATTTTCCATTTTCGCTTCTTTGAGAAGTTTCTTGGAGAGTTCGGGATCGTAGGCGTAATCCTTGATGTTGGGGTTGTGGTAGTAGTTTAGCGGCGAAATGACGGAATTCGCCTTGGATGCGAGACCGTAGAGCTTGTGCTGAATGATCGAGTCACGGTCGATGGCGTGAGCGACTGCTTCGCGGACACGGACGTCCTTGAACTTCGGAAGGCGCAGGTTGAAGCCGAGATACTGGAAGGTATTGCCGGGTTTCTCGAAGACTTGAAGACCGGGCGTCGTGCGCGCTTCGACGACTTTCTGGGGAGAAAGGGCGTTGATGAGGACGTCGATCTCGCCCGAGGTCAACGAAAGCCAGCGGGTCGTGGGATCTTGAACGGTGCGGACGATGATCTTGTCGAAGAAATAGGGCTTCGTCTGGCGGGTGCCGCCTTTGTAGCTGACGAATTTGTCGAAGCGCTCAAAAACGATGTCGCGCGTGTCGCGGGAAACGTATTTGTAGGGACCGCTTCCTATGGGTGCCGCTTCAGCGGTGCTCTCGGCGAGCTTTTTGGGCAGAATACGAACGGCCGTCACGTCTCCCGCAAGGAAAGAGGCCTTGGGATTATTGAGTTCGATACGGAATTTAAAGGGTTCGGGACAGCTATACAACTTGACGTCTTCGAAGGCCGATTTGATACGAGACGTCTCACCCGAAGCTTGCTTGAACGACGCAAGAACGTCGTCGCAGGTCACAGGACTGCCGTCGTGAAACAAGGCGTCTTGGGGCAGAATGAATTCGAAGATGCGAGCGTCTTGATCGGAGAAAGACATTGCCAGTTCGGGTTCGGGCAGCATCTTGTCGTTGATCTGAAGCAGGCTCTGGCTGAAAAGGTTGATGACCTGGGCCGAGTTCATGTCCATCGTGGTACGAAGATCCAAGTTTTTGACTTCACTTTCGATGCCGATGATGAGGGTCTTGGCGTCGCTGCCTTTGTTGCCGGTGCAGGCCGCAAAACTGGTCAAAAGAAGAATCCCGGTCATGTTCCGCATGGCTCTTAGCATCATGCCCTTAGCATAACGAAAAAGTGTGATTTAATGGAGCCTCATGGGATCTTTATTGGCCTCTCTCCAGAGAGGGT
>JBDSDI010000259.1:0-3164 GCA_039920645.1 Bdellovibrionota bacterium
GACCATGCTCGACGCGTCGCCTACCGCATAGACGTAGCGATGCAGGGCGCCGTGGCGGTGCTGGACCGGAGTCGCGATCTGCTCACCGCGCGCGCTCACTTCGCCTCTCCTCCGCTATAGGAAAAGGTCGGAAGGAACGCATCGAAGTCTTTCATGACGTCGGGTGAAATCTTTGCGAGCTGCGAGAGCGTAAAGTCGAAAATGCAGTTGTCCTTACGAACGACCACGAGACGGTTCTGAATCTCGACACCGTCGATGTTCCCTTCGAAGATTGTGGAGAGAGCGGCGCGTCCCGCGAGCGTCATCGGATCTCGCGTTTGGATTTCGGCGTCGCCCACGATGTTCATCAGATTATCGCTCAAGGCTTGAATGGAAAGATGCTCGTAGCGTCCGCAGAGTGAACGGAGCGCGAGAGTCGCACCGGTTTTCTTGTGCACCCAGGCGTCGTCGGCGTCGGCGCGTTCTTTCAGGACATCCCAGCGCGAAGAGTCCGGCGCTTTGAAGGTGAATCCGGTGGCCTTAGGATCGTCGCGCACCGGGCCCGTGAGAGAACAGCCAGACACTCCGAAACAAAAAACTATTGCGAAGAGAAGTCGTTGGTGGTGCGCTTTCATTGTTGTCGATCCCGATATCTAGATTCGGCCAAAAGTTCCAGAATTCTTAGTATTTTCAACAATCATTGTAGCTGATGCGCGTCAGAGTCCGCAAGCTGAGGACTTTGGCCATTTCGTCAAGAGAGCACCCTCAAGGGGACGGTCTCAGATGCCGAAAAGAGCTCTATGGAACCCCGTGCGATTTTGAGTCTTGGCCTCGTGGGCAGTCACGCGCCCTATATCGCGTTCGGTCGGCCGCTTCCTGTGGGTCTTCACTGGAACCATATGCCGCTTTCGGCACTCGAACGATGGCAGATTCCCCCAGGCGTCGTTTACGAAAAAGTTCTTGTGGATCTTCGCGCTTTCACCGCAACAGAGCCACTGGCAGCACCTGCGATTGATGCGTGGAAAGCCACACTCAATTCGCTTTTAACCCGACTCGTTCATGGTGAAGGACGCGTGCCCTTGCTCGTCGGGTATTCCGAAACTAAGGATTGGGGCCTCGCTGCGCTCGCCGTACGACTCGGCATGCGTGAGCTGCTGACCCTCGACGAACTGCACGGAGAATTTGTGGCGCGCGCCAGCGTCGCAAATCCAACGGGGCTCGGTGAACTCATCCCCTTCCCCTCACGTCCTGCAGTCTCGGCAACGAATCAAGTGGCACTGACGCTCCCTAAATCCACAGTCCCCTTTCCGATCGAAGGCCTCGAAGGCAACAGCGTCGCTATTGAAGTCGTGCGCGCCACGATCCGCAAAGCGGCTCCGACCTCATCGTCGGTTCTTATTATCGGTCCGACCGGCTCGGGCAAGGAACGTGTCGCGCATGCGCTTCACCGCTACGGCGATCGCGCCTCGAAAGCTTTCCGCGTCGTCGATTGTGCGGCGATCAGTCCCGAACTCTTCGAATCCGAGTTTTTTGGACACGTAGCGGGCGCATTTACGGGTGCCGCTCAGGATCGCAAAGGCGCCTTCGAACTCGCCCACGAAGGCATTCTCTTCATCGATCAGATTCATCTGCTCCCACTCTCGCAGCAAGCCAAACTTCTACGCGCCCTCCAAGAAAAGAAATTTACGCCCGTCGGAAGCGAAACGATCAAGAGCGTCGACATCCGCGTGATCGCGAGTTCCCAGCTTCCGCTCGAACAGCTCGTCCATAGCGGACACTTCCGAGAGGACCTCTACTTCCGACTTAAAGTCATCGATATCTTTCTGCCCGCTCTCGTCGAGCGGCGCAGCGACATCCCCATCATCGCCGAGAGTCTTCTGAAGAAACACGCTAAAGAAAGCAAAAAACCGCCGCTGCTGCTCGGTCCGGCCTGTCTCGAAAAGATTCTGCTCTACGAATGGCCGGGCAACATCCGCGAGCTGGGTAACGCAATGGAGCGCGCCTGCACGTTGGCCTGGTCCGACGGACGCTCCGAAATTCACGTCGCCGACCTGCCCGAAAGCATCCAGTTTGCCGTCATGAAGAGTTATAAGACTCAGGCGCTCAAAGATGCCGTCAAACGCTTCGAACAGGAGTACATCGCCCAAACCGTTCGACGCTTCGGTGGGTCGAAGGACGATGCTGCGGAGGCCCTTGGTCTCAGCCTTGCGACTCTCTATCGCAAACTTGGCTCCAACTGATTTTCTGAATCCGTATTGATCTCGAAAAATCCAATGTTACTCTCTTGAGTAAATGGCTGATCAAAAGGACAAGAAAGAAACCCTGAACTTCGATCCTAGCAAGAGCTTCGTACGCTCCCTCTGCGTCGGCCAAATCGAGGAAGACATCCTCTTCCCCTATCCGAGAATGAAACAGGAAGAGGCGGACATGGTCCGCACTCTCACCGACTCGCTCGATACCTGGCTCGGCAAAAAAGAGAACGAGTTCCGTAAATGGGACGTTGCCGGCGAACTTCCTCCGGAGATCGTTCAGGAGATCCGGGACATGGGCCTCTTCGGTCTGATCATCCCCGAAGAATTCGGCGGTCTGGGACTTTCCACGCAGGCTTACTCGCGTTGCCTTCAACAGATGAGCGGATGGGATGGATCGGCGACGATCACCGCGGGGGCGCACTCCTCCATCGGCATGAAAGGTCTTCTGCTCTTCGGTAACCCCGAACAGAAGACGAAATATCTTCCGAAACTCGCGACCGGCGAGATCATCGCGGCCTTCTGTCTCACGGAATCCGGTGCCGGCTCCGACGCGGCCTCCATCAAGACCAAAGCCGTGAAAGATGGCAACGATTGGATCCTCAACGGCGAGAAGCTGTGGATCACGAACGGAGGCATCGCCGATTTCTTCACGGTCTTTGCCATTACCGATACCGAAGGCGGCAAGATGACCGCTTTCATCGTAACCCGCGACATGATGGGCGTGAGCTCCGGTCCCCACGAAGACAAAATGGGTATTCGCGCCAGCTCAACCACCACCGTACGCTTCGACAACACCCGCGTTCCTCCCGAATGCGTGCTCGGCGAAGTCGGCAAGGGTTTCAAGGTCGCCATGAGCATCCTTAACAACGGGCGCACGGGACTCGGCGGCGGCAGCGTTGGCGCGATGAAGAAACTTATCTCGCTCTCGACCAA
>JBDSDI010000260.1:0-22388 GCA_039920645.1 Bdellovibrionota bacterium
CCTCGGTGGGTATCATCCGCGGTATCGAGTACGGTATCGAGCAAAAGGTCGACGTCATCAACATGTCCCTCGGTGGCCCCGTTGCATCGCAAGCGGCTCGTGAAGCCATCGCGGCAGCTGACCGCGCGAACGTCGTCGTCGTCTGCGCTTCAGGCAACGACGGTCAACCCGTCGTCTCCTTCCCCGGCGCTTACCAAGGTTCCTTCGCCGTCGGTGCCATTGACCACACCCTCACCCGCGCTTCGTTCTCGAACTGGGGTCCAGAACTCGCAGCCGTCGGTCCTGGCGTAGACATTCTCTCTTCCGTTCCTACCGGTACTGGCCGTGAAGCCAAAGTCGAACTCCTTGCAGGTCCCGTGACGGGCGAAGTGAAGAGCAAGAGTTTCGTCGGCGCTCAGGAGAACGAGTCGCCTCTCAGCGCGGATCTTGTTTTCGTAGGTCTCGGCAAACCTGAAGACTTCACCGGCAAGGATCTGCACGGCAAGTTCGCTCTTATTCAACGCGGCGAAATCCCTTTTGCCGACAAGGTTAAATCCGCTCTCGAAGCGGGCTCGACTGGCGTCCTGATCTTCAACAACGAAGCGGGTCTCATCTCGGGTGCCCTCACCCAAGACGGTTCTTCCGTCGGTGTCCCCGTCGCGATGATCGAAAAGACTGTCGGCGATAGCATCGTCACCGCTCTGCAAGCAGGTCAGAACGCTAAAGCTTCGATTAGCGTCGCCAAGACCAACTACTCGGCCTTCAGCGGCACTTCGATGGCTTCACCTCACGTTGCTGGCGTCGCGGCTCTGGTAAAAGCTGCGAACCCTAACCTGACTGCGGCACAAGTCCGTGAGATCTTGTCGCAGACCGCAGACGCGATCGTTGCGAGCCCTGAGCGTCCTAACGAGTACGGAACCGGCCTCGTGAACGCCGAAGCCGCAGTCGCAAAAGCTTTGAGCCTTCGTTAATTCGAAGCTCGGACCTCCGTTAAATTTAAAAACCCCCTGTGGAGCGATCCACAGGGGGTTCTGCTTTTTCGGTAGGAGGAAAAAAAGAACCGCTTACTTGAAGAGCTTCTGCAGCGAACTACCGAGCTTAGCGGCCAGGCTGCTTTCGCCTTTGACCTTAATTTTGCGCGTGATGAAAGCCATCGGGACGTTGACCTTGCCGGTCACCATACCGGTGAAGATATCATCCTTCATGGAGATCACGGCCGCAGCGTCACTCGCTGAGCCGGACTGCATGGAAAGCATTCCTTTGTCATCGAAGCGGAAGGTCCACTGACCGCCGCCAGCCCCTTCGATATCGAGTGCGATACTCTTGGAAATCACTCCGGCGTCCAGAAGGCAGGCGGGGTTCGAAGCGATTTTGGGTGCGAATTTTTGTTCGAAAAAATCTCTAGCTGTCATATGGGATCATATTCTCACGTAAATAGGGTTCCGATCAAATCGGCATACTTCTTCTCGCAAAATTTTCTTTTGATTTTGAGACTGGGGGTCACTTCGCCTTCTTCGACACTCAGTTCGCGGGGCAAAATGGATATCTTTTTGAGACTTTCGAAAGACGCCAGTCGTTGGTTGACCTGACTTGCCCGCTTAAAGACGAGCTGTTGGAACTTGGAATCGGCATAAAGATCCTCGAGACGAGTTTTTTCGATACCTTGACTTTTTGCGAGCTGGCGAGCTTCTCCGGAATGCAGGGCGACGAGCGCTCCCAGATATTTCTGACGGTCGCCGACGACCATGGCCTGCGCGAAGAGAGGATCTTCGAGCAGCATGGACTCGATTTTTTGAGGAGCAATGTTCTTACCCCCGGCGGTTACGATGAGGTCCTTTTTACGATCCGTAATGAAGAGGAAACCCTCCTCGTCGATACGACCGATGTCGCCCGTCGCGAAGTAGCCGTCTTCGGTAATAGCCTCCGAAGTGGCTTGCGGATTATCGTGATAACCCTTCATGATCGAAGCGCCGCGCGCCAGGATTTCTCCATCTTCGGCGATCTTGAGTTCGATGCGTTCCATCGCCTTACCGACGGAGCCCATACGGAAATCGTCGGGGCGGTTCACGGTCAAGGGGCCGGTCGACTCGGTCAGGCCGTAACCTTCGAGCACGAGCACGCCACAGGCATGGAAAAAACGCGAAATTTCCTGAGAGAACGGAGCGCCGCCGCTGATACAGAAGCGTAAGCGTCCACCGAAGCGACTTTTGACTTTGTCGTAGAGGATTTGAGAGAAGGCTGCGTACTGCGCCCGTTGGAGGAGATCGAGTTTCGTACCTGACTCCTGCACCCGACTGAACTCGCTCGCGAAAGCGACCGCGCGGTCGCCGATGATTTTTTCGACCTTGCCGGCTTTGGAAAGTTTGCCCAAAACCGAGGAGTAGATTTTCTCGTAGATTCGGGGAACGGAAACAAGAACGGTCGGACGCACTTCGACCAGATTGTCGATCATGACCTTGAGGTTTTCCGCATAGGCATTGGTCCAACCCACACCGAGCGACAACATGTGTTCGACCCGGCCGAGAATATGAGCCATCGGCAGGAAGAGCAGAGTGGTATCATTTTCCGAAACGCCGAGCGCCCTTTCAGTCCCCTCGATAAAACCGAGGAAACAGGAATGACGGAGCTCGACGCCCTTCGGTTGGCCGCTCGTCCCAGACGTGTAGACGATACTCGCGATCTCAGAGGCTTCGATGGTTGCGGTCAAAGCGCGTAGCTGCGCAATTTCTTCGTTGCTGGGGACTTTGTCACTGAGATTGTATTTGCGAAGCCAGTCTTTCATCGTAATGAAGGCCTCGCCCGTGGTGGGCGTATCTTTGAGAACAATCACGCGCGCGACCTGGTTTAATTCCGCGAGCGAAGCTTCGATTTTTTCTTTCTGGCCTGAGTCTTCGACAAAGACAATCTTTGCTCCACAATCTTTCAAAATGAAACGGATATCTTCGGCAAGAAGCGAGGGATAAACGGGCACGCTAACCGCACCGACACAGAAAGTCGCGACGTCGATCCACGCCCACTCGGGACGACTGTTGGACACGATAGCGACGACGTCCCCACGTTTAACGCCTTCCTGTTGAAGCGCGCTTGCGATCTTATAGACTTCGACGCGGTATTCGAGCCACGTCAGCGTTCGCCAGGTTCCGGATATTTTGCGAATCATGGCGCTTCGTGAGGAGCTTTGTTCGACGCGTTTGAAAAAAGTCTGGGCGAGGTTTTTTTCTACGATCAGTGAACTCATGATGTGTATCCTCGATGCGAATAGATTTCGTGCGAACGATTACTTCAGACGGACTTCCAACGTTTTCACGGTGTCGAATTCGACGCTGACTTCGCCTTCCCACGACAAGCCGAGAGCCTTGTTGCGGAGAATAACCTTGCGCGTTCCAACTTCGACCTTTTGCAGGTTCGCGGGAGCACGAATCGGCGCACCTTGTTTGTCGACGAGCACTCGGCCATCGACATAGACCTCGGTGGCCGACGGAAAAGTTTTCAAGTTGAGGTAGCCCGTTGCGCCTTCAGGCATATAAGCGGGAGCGTCGAGTACGGGTTGGCGCGATGCGGGCTGACGGTCGACGTCGGACGTGGGAGTTTTAGCAGGGACTGGAACCGCGGACTGTCCCCCCGTCGAGTGATTGTCGTTCGTGGCGACGACCGCAACCGCATCGTCGACTTTATGAAAATGCATGTAGGCTCCGGAAGCCGCGAGGAACATCAGGGCCAGATAAGTACGGCCGCCGAAAGCGCGTTTAGCGGCACCGTTTTCGGTTCCGAAAGGAATCTCACGGTAAGCCGCGGCAGTAGCTGCCTTGCGGCCAACGAAATCGCTCGGGATATTTTCCATGCGCATTTCGCGAGGAGCTTGGCTCTTCACCGGCAGACCCGGTTTGCGCACGGCCAAGGGAGGTCCCTTGTCTCCCATCGTAACCGAAAGCGAAAGATGACTGCGGTTCGGATTCGGATCCGAAGCGAATGCCGCGTTCTCGCTTTTAGAAATTTTGGCGGGGATATCGTTGCCGGGCAAGGGAAGATCGAGCTCCTCGAATTCAGAATCCGTCAGGCGAGTCTTTATTTCTTGAGGAGCCGAGGAAACCGCTTGCGGCGGAGGAAGATTCACGAGCTGGGATGCGTTGGTGACTTCGGAGACATCGTCGAAGGAAAACTTCGTCGCGTCCTTGTCGCTGTCGGCGGCGCCCTGGGGCATGGTAACTTTGCGACGATCGCCTTGACCGCCGAGACGAGCCGGCGCTTCGGCCGCCATCTCTTCGCGTTTCTTGCGTTCGGTTGCGATATCGTCGTGGAAAATCTTTGTCTTCAGAAGTTTCGCGAATTCCATCGAAAGGAACTGCGGATACTTCTGGTTCATGAAGAGATGAATATCAGCGTAGAGTTCGCTGGCGGTGGCATAACGGTCACTGCGATTTTTTGCGAGTGCCTTAAGGACGATACGATCGAGCGCCGGGCTGATCGAAGGATTGTATTTCGAAGGACGAGGAACGTTGCACTCGCGGATGAGTTGAAGCGTACGCATGTCATCGTCGTGGCTGAAAAGACGACGTTGCGTGAGCAGCTCGAAAAAAATGATGCCCAGTGCGAAGATATCGCTGCGACGATCGATCGGCATGCCCTGGGCCTGCTCGGGCGACATGTATCCGAATTTTCCTTTGAGGACGCCGGCGCGCGTATGTTCGGAACGCGCCGCCGCTTTGGCGATACCGAAATCGACGATCTTAACGCCGCCGTCGTAGCTCAGCATGATGTTCTGGGGACTCATGTCCCGGTGGACGATTTCCATGCCTTGTCCCGTGCGTTGGTCGACGAAAGAGTGCGCGTACTCGAGTCCCTTGGCGGCTTCCGCAAGCACGAAGCAAGCGCATTCGATTGGAATGCGGACCTTCTGTTTGTCGGCGCGGGCGAGAAGCTGACGAAGATTCTTACCGTCAACGAACTCCATCACGAGATAGAGATAGCCTTCGGATTCGCCGTTCGAGAAGACCTGAACGACGTTGGGATGCTGAAGCAGACCCGAGAGTTGGGCTTCCATGACGAACATGTTCTTGAACTCTTCGTCGCTTGCGAAGTGAGGAAGAATGCGTTTAACGGCGACGACCTTTTCAAAACCGCCGTATCCTTGTTGGATCGCGCGATACACTTCGGCCATGCCGCCAGCGGCAAGCTTTTCGAGGAGTACGAGGTCATCAAGTTTGTCGGACGCCATATCGCTAAAAAATTGTTCCCCTAAGTTATTGTATCGTCATTCCCGACAAAATAATTAAGGTGTTTTATTGCGAGGAAGGGCTTTAAATAGCCCTTGATATCAAGGGGTTGTACGTTGCGTTAAAGTGGGTACCAAAATTTTAACGGATCCTTAACCGAGATCAGCTCGCCCCGAGTCTAACTGAGCAAAGGGAGAACGAGAAAATGGAAGACCTCTTCACCACAACGAAACGCCTGGAAAATCTCAAGACACTCGCCGAGAAGCGTAAGAAGAAGACATCGGCTCCCAAAAAAGCCACGCGCCACTACGAAGACTCCTCGATGAGCCCGAGCCTGACCGAAGTGACGGGTCGCTTCGATTTCGGATCACGCGACGCGCAGTCGTTCTACGACATCGACTCCGAGATGGCTTCGCGCACCTCTGAATCTGTGATCGAAAGCGCTTTCGAACGCAGTTTCCTCGACGACGACGGCATCGGGCTCGACTGAGTTCGAAATAGAGATAAGGTGACCCTGGTTCTTTGAAAAAATGGGGGCGCCGGGTTTCGACGGATGTCGCGTTGCCTGGGTCGCGTGTCGAGTGGTGTTTGGGACACTCGTAAATCTCCTCAAACAAATCTATGTGCTAACGACAACGTTGCACTTGCTGCTTAAGAGATTAAGCGCACGGTTTCTAAGGTCTCGTTCGTTGGGCTTTAACAAACCGTTATAATGACGAATGGATCCTGTGTGTGTCTTCTTCACAGGGTCGAGATTTAATGGAGGGCTGGTCGTTGCATTCGGGGGTTTCCTGCTAGATGCAACGATGAGATTAATCAGGAAAAGACACACGTGGTGACTCTGGTTTCAGGCTATTCGGACGTGGGTTCAACTCCCACCGCCTCCACCATTTTCGAAGCCTCGCTTTTCAGGCGAGGACATCCGGCCAGGTCAGGCTGTCACGGCGTGATTCACCCAAGACGCCTTACCAATAAAGGGGAACCGCGCTCCTTATCCGCGATGAAACAACAGAACTTCCAGAAACAAAACTCCGAAGGTGCGGCAGAATCCGTTGAAGTGCTGTCGAACCAAATGTCGAACGCCTTGCTCGACTTTTACGAAGTCGGCATCGCTCGGAGTCGCGATCGCTAGAAGGACGTAGAAAATTGAACTCCCAAACGTAAATAAGATCACGATGCTGACAAATAAAAAATCAGGCATCGCTTTGGCCGACCTTGAGGGCAAATTTAGCTAAATAGGCCTCTAGGTCGCTAACGTTCTGATCAGGCATCGCTAATCCCACGTACGCGTCAGGCCGAATGAGCAGAGCGCAATTTTCTGAGAAGCCTGCAAGCCGTGCTTTTTCACTAAACTTATACACGGTCAAAGGGAGACGGATCTGATCACATTTTTTCTTGAGATCAGCGTCCACTAATCCATAAACCTGAATGTGCCATGCGAGACTTTGGAGCGGGTCAAAATTATCGAAGATATCGGTCTTTAGCCACGGAAGCCGATCTCCGCCTTTGATTTTCCCCGATACGCCTTCGCTTAAAGCGCTGTCTGCGTAATTAATTTTCACCTGTGACACCGTTTTGAAAATTATTTTTTTAAAGCTCGAAAACCCACCGAAGAACGAAATGAAATGAGGAATAAGCCACGTTCTTAGAAATTCTCCTTTGAATCCTGTGGCCACAATGTTCTGAAATGCGCGGTCGGTCGTATCAACAAGTTTTTTAGCAAAAACAATGCGCTCAGTTTCGTAGGTGTCCAGAAGTGTTGCACCGGCTTTCCCCTGCACAACTGAAGCAAGTTTCCATGCCAGATTCACGGCGTCGCCGATGCCAGTATTCATTCCCTGTCCACCGGCCGGACTGTGGACATGACCTGCGTCACCGGCGATGAACGCTCGACCGATTCTGAAATGATCAGCGACGCGATGGTGCACTCGGTATGTAGAAAACCAATTCACGCCGACGACTTTCATATTGAGAAGCTTTTCGGCGGATTCCCTAAGATCTTCGAATCCAACATCTTTTATATTCGAGAGTTCTTCTGGCACAATTCCTATGAGACGATGCATGCCGGTGGTTCGCACTGGCATGAGTAAGATAAAAGACTTTGGACCCAGATTAAAAAATGCGTCTGATAAGACGGCTTGATCAACTTTGACATCAGCTACGAAAAAAAGCTGCTGATATGTTCCGCCCGGAAAGTCCACTTTCAGCGCTTCGCGGACAGTACTGTGAGCGCCGTCGCAGCCACATATATAGGAGGTAAAAAACGATTCTTCGTGAAGGCCTTTCTTTATTTTTACATCTATACGCTCGCCCTCTTCGACGAAGGACACAAGCTCTGTTTCCCATTCGACACTAACACCATGCTTGGCCAGTTCTTGGACTAAAAACTTCTCATGTTCATCCTGTGGGTAGCTCAGTATATATGGGTAAGGACTCATGTCGGCACCCATATCTTTTAGGGAAAAACGAGCCGCCTCTGAGCCTCCTCCTCGTAAATGAAAATTTTCAATTTTTATCCCATGAGCAATCACGGCGTCTGCAAGGCCCATTTGTCCATAGAACTCAAGAGTTCTTGCTTGAACGCCAATCGCACGCGAATTCTCTCCCGGCTTTACCCTCTTGTCGACAATTCGCGCTTTAACGCCGTGTCTAACAAGACGAAGCGCTAAAACAAGTCCGGTCGGGCCAGCACCTACGATGACGATGTTTTGCTGATTCATGACGAACTCCTTTTTTAAAACTGTATATTATACGGTCGTATAAATGTCAACGACGTCTGGTATGACGGGATTTGCTAATAACGAAAATGAAAATTTGTACGGCGGTTTCTGAGAGACTATTTGAATTAAGGTAAATCCGATTGTACGCTCACATTAATCCGAGCAAATGAGCTTTGCTTTTTGAGGGCGATTATGAAGAAAAAGAAGAAAATAGAGAAGGGTCAAAACGAGCGCGCGACGCGCTCGTTTAACGGCAACGTTTTTGAAACGTTGCTAGTTGAGGGAAAGAACCACTTCCTTCTGCATGGAATCAGTGGGCTAAGCGTTCGTCGGATTGCCGAACAAACCGGAATCAACCTTGGCTCATTCGTTTACCATTTCAAAACTAAAGAAGAGTTTGTTCAGCTTATCTTTCAAGAAATCTATGCCGATTTCTTGAAAGATTTTGATGGAGAGTTTGAAAAAATCGAATCTTCAGCAACTTCTCCGGTCCAAAAACTGGAGCGACTTTTGTTGGCGCTTAGTCGTTTTAGCGACGAAAATTATCAGTTACTTTTCCGTATACTTCTAGAGATCAGCGCAGGTGAGCCGGGAATTTTTCACGTCTTTGCTAAAAATCCACCGCGCCATGTGATCGTAATGAATGAAATTATTTGTGAATGTCAAAAACAGAAGCTGATTCGCTCTGACCTCACTCCCTTGCAGATATATTTCCTATGCATGAGTACAGTCGGTGCCTCGACGGTAATTGCTAGGCAAATTGGCCACGCTAGCCCGAATCCAAAAGTTAAAAAGAAGATTCACTCACTCCTTGCAAAAAAATTTGCAAAGACGCGAATGGACTTTGTAATGAGCGGTCTGAAAAGTGTGGGATAAGCGGCGCGGGCTTTTAGTCGGGAATAGCCAGGAAAAATCCTTGTCACTTTGTGATATACGCCAGGCGGATGCCTCCAAACCAATGAATCACGAGCCCGAACTTCCTCCCGAAGTCCGCGCCCCATTTCGATGCAATACCACTCAAGCTTATTTTTATGTCCTGTTCTCAGGAGGCCCAACGGTCGAAGCTCCGAAGGGTGCCTATGAGACACGAGTCGTCCATCCGTCCATGCTTAGGTTTGCCAGCTAGCAAGAATCGATCTCGGGCCGAACCGTTGCTGCGCCCACGCCACGACTGCGCCCACCCTCTTCTTTTTAACTTAAAACTGAGATGGTATAAGCTTCCAAAAGGAATGGAATGAAAATCATTGCAGTTGCTGGCTCCAGCGGAGAACAAGGCCTTAAAGTCGTTAGGGAATTAAGTCGCCTGGGTGTGAAAGTTCGAGCGTTAATTCGTAATCCACTTGCCGCTGATATTGCTGCTGATTTCAAAAAGCTAAATGTCGAAATTATCGAAGTGAACTTCAACAATAGAGATTCACTGTTGAAAGCCTGTTCTGGAGTTGAGTGCATGGTCTCTAATCTGTCAGGAGATCGCGATGTGATTATGAAAGTTCAAGTTGAACTTTTAAATGCATGCATCGCAGCGGGAGTTAAAAGGTTTATTCCATCGGCTTTCGCGATCGACTTTAATACGGTACCCGTTGATAAAAATCGAAACCTGGCAATTCTTCGCGAATTTGACCACGTTCTAGAAACAGCTCACATTAAGTCGACGACCATTCTCACCGGAGCATTTGCCGATATGCTTACGGGTCAAGCGCCTTTCATTTTGTTCGGGCTTAAAAAAGTCATTTACTTTAGCAACCCTGATCAAAAAATGGATTTTACGACCCGTGACAATGTCGCCATCTACACCGCACACGCGGCCCTTGATGAAACAACTCCGCGCTATCTCAGGATTTCGGGGGATCAGGTCAGCGCCCGTGATCTATCTGCGATCATGACTAAGATCGAAGGTAAAAAATTTAAACTTTTAAAGCTCGGATCAATTTCTGGTCTTGAAATTGTGATTATGGTCTTTAAAAGGATGAGTGGCGGCAACGGTGGAAAATATCCTATCTGGCAAGGTTTTCAGTATATGCACAACATGTTCGCGGGTTTGGGAAAATTTACGGAACTCGATAACCACCGCTACCAAGGCATCCAATGGACACCACTCGAAAGTATTTTAAGGTCGCACTTCAACCCCAGCGGAAAAAATGCAATTCGTAAAACAAGAAGTTAAATTACCGGTACTCCATCTTAAAAACTCAGTCTTGGACTTGCTCATGATGCCTAGGGCATTTATTTAATGGCAAAAACGACCGTCTAAACTGTCCTTGGCTAAAAATTTTGGCCTTTCGGTACGGAATAACCCCGTGCGTCTAGGACACTTGCTCTCATGCGATACGGATCATCTATCTCAAGATCAACATCACTCCTACCGATAGCCAGGAGTGCCTTGTTCAAAAAAAATATACGCTACATTTTTAATCATATTCTTTTTCCCGACCTCTTTTGCAAAAGCTCAAGAACAGCGAGCGCCCGATTTACATGAAGGCGAAGTCCACGCGACGCTGATTGATGCCGAGATCGTCGATCCCCGCAATTATCCCGCAGTCGTTTTGCTCGAGATGTACGGTGCTATGTGTACGGCCACGATTGTGGGACCGCGTACGATTTTGAGCGCCGGACACTGCGCGGCGCAGGGCGGATCAGGAACTTTTCGGGTCAAAGGACGCAGCTATAAAGCGCAATTTAAAGTACCGGCTTCGTACAACTTTGAACGCAGTTATCCCAATGATGCCGACGTCGCGCTTGGCTACGTCGCCACAGATATTTTGGAAGTTAAGCCCTATAGCGTGACGTCCAGACTGCCCCTCGTCCAAACGTCAGTTACCCTTTTTGGTTATGGCTGCGCGGTGGCTAACGGTTTCGCAGACGGCCGCCTCAGGCGTGGACCGAGTGAAGTCGCTCGTGTTTCCAATCGAAGTTTCGTTCTTCAAAAAGCCGGGAATAGCGCCAAAGGCTGCCCAGGAGATTCAGGGGGACCAAGCTTTGCCGTGGTGAGCGGTCAGATTCGCCAAATGGGTGTGCACGCGCGCGCCAATAGCTTCGACCGCACCATCGACACCCGACTGGACACTCCGGAAATCCAAGAATTTTTCTCGGCGTATACAAAGCAGCAAAGAACGCGCATCTGCGGCTTTAACACTGTCTGCAACTAGGCAAACCGATCGAACGTGAAGATAGCCGTAGAGACAGAAAAAAGTGCTTATTCGGTCTTAGAAACGATGCAGTTTTTTTCGGAATGTGAAACGAGTTTTGGCGCCGGGTAACGGTCTGCATGCCGTTGAACTTTTTTAACCAAATTTGAACAATCGAGTTCGGGTGCGACCGCCATTTGGTTGAGCCATTTCAGCTCTGATTCCGAAACTTTTTCGCTCAACACCGTTTTTTGAATACGGCGACACATGAAATACCGGAAGAGCGTTTCTTGATCTTCACGTGAGCGTTCCTGATCGCACTCGATCGTGTCTTTTTCGATCCATCGGTCGCCCCAAACAGGAGCACTTCTGAAAACCAACACCGATGATCCTGTGTATCTGAGACACTTTCCATAACTCGAAGCGGAGCCGAGTCCGATCGAAAGATTTCCATCCGCATTTTTCCCAGTCAGTCCTTCATTGTAAGTTTCAGCGCTCCAGCCCGAACCCACGACGAGCTTTTTTTGCTGATAAGTTGAACGCCGGCGGCATTCTTTAATGGCGGTGTCTTCAGTTTTTATTGCAGGAAGTCGATCCTCATCTCGCCTTGTGAAAGTCTCCTTGGAAACCAAGCGTTCCGAAAATGTCTGCGCATCCGCACGAATACTCTGGATAACGTCAGCACTTTCTGACTCCGATGGCGGAAGCGTGTCCCACTTGAGATCTCCCCAAAGCGGATCTTTTCTAGGTGTCGCCAGAGTCACGGGAGCTGCATCGTGCGTGATCGAAACACCGTGTGCTGCTGGAGCCGCGTTGGCTCCCGTCGAAATTTTAAAGAAACTGAGACCACTGATTCCGAGAATAAGCAGTCGTTTAAAAAAAAGGCTTCGCGACATTGATCTCCTTAATTTAGACCAAAATTGCTCAGATCTTCAGTCGATTCTCGTCAATTATCTGAATTCGTTTGATCCCCCGAAAAGGGCCGGCTAAAAAACTCCTATGAAAAATCATTCTTTAACGCTCCTGGCCTTGGTGATTTCGACTTTTTCTTTAAATGGGCAGGCAAGCTCATGTCAGCCACTCCGAGTTTTAAATCGTCAAACGCTCGCCTGCGACACGCGAGGCTGTTCGGTCATTCCCTTCACACGCAACGATGAAGAAATCGGTTGCACCGAAAACGGCTGCGCTCTCTACCGACTCCAACGCAGTTACCAGGTCTTAGGCTGCACTCAAACGTCGTGCGCCGTCTACACCTTGACGCGAAACGACCAACAGGTGGGCTGTACCGAAAATTCCTGCGATATCTACCGCGTCGCTCGCGGAAACGAAATTCTGGGCTGCACCCAAACGAGCTGCAGCGTCATGCGCCTCACACGACCCGATCAAATCGTCGGTTGTACGGCAAGCTCTTGCGACATCTACCGCATTCATAGCAGTGATGAAGTCCTGGGTTGCACGGCGGACTCCTGCCAAAGTTACCGTCTCACCCGAAACGACGAACGTTTGGGGTGCACAGCCTCGTCGTGCGCGCTCTACCGCGTCGCTCGCAGTGATGAGGCCCTGGGATGCACTTCTGAAAACTGTGACATCCTTCGTTTCCACCGAACGGACGAGCAAATGGCGTGTCCCCTCTGGGAACGCTACGGTGCGCCCACCACCACGTCGCGATTTTTCAAATGAACGGCGTGGCAGGGACACCTCCGTGCGGATTTCAATAAGATTCGGTTAAGACCGTCAAGCGATCCGTGTTTCTTGCCGAATTCATATTCCGGCATGCTCATTTTTCGTCGCTGCGGCTTCTTGGTTCCAGCGCTATTTTTTTTGAGCGCTGGGCCTGCGTGCGCCGAAACAACGGACGGTATTCTCAATTGCCGAATGCTCTTCTCGCATCTAGCGGATCTTCACTATTCAGAAATCGCTTCACTTCAAAACACGCTCCGGCATGACTCCCCACTTTCACAGCGGGCCCGAAATGGCGATCTGTCGGCACAGCGTGAACTCGAAGAGGCTCGTCATAAGCTCGATACCACTTTCGCTGAACTCGACGCCACCAACAAGACGAGATACCAGGCCAACGCAAGTATTCGTCAGCCGGACGCAGGTCTCGCCGCTCTTCAACAAGCGCGTGAGGACTTCGGTCGCGCCCGAAGCACGGTGCTTAAGCTCGAGGCAGAGATCAAACGCAATTCCGTTCTCGCGAAGTATCTCGCGGGTCCCGACAAGCTGAGGGCTGAGGCCAAGGCCGTTGAGAACGGTCATCTTCTCGAGACGGCGCAAACACATCTGGGAACAGTAGAAGAGACATTCCAGAAACTCGCTGAGGCACATCCTCCCGAACGTCGGCTCAAACAAATCACGGGAAAAGAGATTCTTCCGGGCCACGGGCCGAAGATCTCGGAAACTCCCGATCCGGCCTACTACGTTACGCCCGAGGGACGTTTCATCGTCATGGGTTCTGGCAGCCAACACTTCGAATACGAAAGCATGGACGACTTCCTGAGAGGGGCCGAGGGCCAGCGTAAAACCTTTGACCTACGCTATCCCGATGGAACGCGCATTCGCACCGATCCCTACCACACGGCCGAAGCCCCGTGGGATCTTTCAATCGTGCGTTGGGAGGATGGCAGTGAGGTCATGTACGGCGGCGCGATGTCTCCCAAGCGTTTTCGCGAGGGCGGGAAAAGGATAGATCCCCGAAACACAGAAGTCGCCGCCGAAAACTGGTCACGAAGCGCGTTCTCATTCCGGAAATACGTCAGGGCGGTGGATCCCGTGAGCGGCAAAGAATCGATTTGGAAATCTTATGATGCCTTCGCCAAGGCACGAGCCACGCAGGGCTATGAGGCCTTGAGTAAAACCGAAATCAGCGACGTCTGGGTCCGGAATCAGCGCGACCTTTGGGGCCGAAAAATCTCGGAGAAACCTGCATGGGAAGGACACAACTACGGTCGTCGCGTGCGCACCAATCCGGACGGCAGCGTGTGGCGCGACGCCGCGGGCGACGCATGGGTGGAATACGAAATGGTCTCCGCCAAGCGCGATGGCAGCTTAGGCGACACGGAAATCTACACCCAGCGGATGAAGGATGCCTATGAGACTAAGGGCGAACGCGTTCCTCTCTTAAGCGCCAAATACGACAAGGCCAATGCGGTCACGGGCCAAAGCGAGAAAGTACCTTTCAGCATTACGGTACGAAGCTTCGATCCTTCCATCACGCTCGTGGAGGGTCCCAATCGTTCCCCGCATGTGATCACACCTGCCGATCTGAACGTAACTCCCGAACTTCGTGCGAGTTTGGGAAACGAGCGCTGGAGCCCGGTGGCTTTCGCCAGCGGCGACTATCCCACCGACAAGTACGGACTTCATATGGGCATCGAAAGCTTCAAACAAGGCGAGCGAAGTATCGGGGCGGTGACTCCGCTCACGCGACAACTCGCTGATGGAACTCGTGAACTCGTCGATCTCGGTGCCGAAATTCGCAAGGCTCATGCGATTTCCTGGGGACCATCGAGGCCGGATTTTTTTCGCGACGCGCGCGGTGAGTGGTGGGTGATGTTCCATGGAATCGATGAGAGCGTGATCCGCAAAGGTCTCAACGGTAGAGTGTGGCCGAGTGACCGCGAGATCACTGAGTTCCATCGCAATATCTACATCGCGCCCGTCACGTGGGACTTGGTTGATGGCCTACCCCGCCCCGTCATCAGCGACTGAGGCTGCGGTCTGGTCACTAAAGACTGAGTTTGAAAAATCGAGCGAGTTTTTCCTTTAGAATTTCTTTTTGCACGGGTTTAAGAACGTAATCGCTCACTCCAATTTTTAGGGCAAGGTGAACTTTGTGCTCATCGGCAATGCCCGTGAGTAGAATGAACGGCGTGTTTTTCATGGCGTCATCTTTCTTCAAAATTTTCGCCAGTTCGATGCCATTCAGCATGGGCATGTTCCAGTCGGAAAGAATGAGATCGTAGGGCGACGAGGCATTAATGGCATTCTCGATCTTGAAGCGAGCTATCGCACCATTCTCTGCTTCGTCGACGTTGGTAATTCCGAGCGACACCAGCATCGCTTTTTCTACGATTCGGTCGGTTTCGACATCGTCGATCAGCAGGATCCGAAGTTTTTGTGCATTAGAAAACATACCACAGCGTCCTTAAGCGCCCTTCATTGAGAAGATCTTAATCTCCTGAATAGCCCGATCAAATTCCGCTGACAAGATGTCGAAGCGTTGCGAGGCACCGCTTAAATCGTTAGCGAGGCTTTGCGTTTCGAGACCGGCGCAATGCGTAGCTACCTCGACCGCGCCGACATTTGCCGCCGCTGACTTCAGGGAGTGTGCGGCATCCGCCAGAGCTTCTGCGCTAAGACCGGAGATGGCGTCACCGATTTTCTTAATCAGTCCCTGACCTTCGCGGACAAAGGATTCAAATACGGCTGCTAGCACCTGATCGGATCCGTCGGCATCTAGGCTTCGGAGGGTTAGGATTTGCATGGGGTCTAGAGCGGAGGCGGAAGCTGGGATCCAAAGGCTTAAAGTTTGAAATAGCTTTTCGATTCGTATCGGTTTGGAGAGGTAGTCATTCATACCTGCTTCGAGGCAACGTTCCTTTTCTCCGGCGATGGCATTGGCGGTCAATGCGATCACGGGAATGTCCGTGCAACTCAGCGTCGTAGAACTGCGGATCATCCGCGTCGTTTGATAACCGTCCAGTTCGGGCATCTGGCAGTCCATAAGGACAACGTCATAAGGGACCTGGCGGAGGGTGCTCAAGACTTCATTCCCATTAGCGACCGCGTCGGCCGAGCATCCAAGCTTCTTTAGCATCGCGAGAATGACTTTTTGGTTCGTCGAATTGTCTTCCGCGACCAGCACCCGAATGGGAGTACTGGAGCGAGCGAGTGTCTTTGTGAACGCATCCGTCTTCCCCACGATGCGTGAGTCATCCCCGGCGTCGAAGACTATCGTGAACGTGAAGGTCGATCCTTGTCCTTCGCGGCTTTCGGCCGTGATTTTGCCGCCCATCAGTTCGACAAGTTGTTTGCAAATCGAGAGTCCGAGGCCCGTGCCTCCAAATCGCCGGGTCGTCGAAAGGTCAGCCTGAGAAAATGCCTGGAACAATCGGTTTAACGCCGTGGCGGAAATGCCAATGCCAGAATCGACAACGTCGAAACGGAAATTCATCTGACCATCGACGATACCTAACAGGGTCAAGCGCGTGGTGACGGACCCCGAATCCGTGAATTTAATGGCGTTGCTCACGAGGTTGATGAGCACTTGGCGTGTACGGCTGAGATCTCCCCTCACGTAACAATGCTCGCCAACTCCGCGGAATTCGGCATGAAGCTCAATATGCTTTTTGTCCGCCGAGAGTTGCAGAGAGCGATGAACAGATTTCACGAGATGAACGACGTCGAAATCGACGACCTCGAGGGTCATCTTTCCAGACTCCACTTTGGAAAGATCGAGAATGTCGCTGACGATGGCCAGGAGAGATTCGCCGGAGGTCCTTATTGTCTCTGCGTAATCGCGTTGTTCAGGATCGAGATTCGAGTCGAGCAACAGCCCTGTGAGGCCGATGACGCCGTTGATAGGGGTGCGTATCTCATGACTCATATTCGCAAGAAATTCGGATTTGATGCGTGAAGATTCCTTCGCAGCGCTCTCACGAATTTCGGACTGCGCGCGTTCGTCCTGGGCACGCTTACTTTCAGTGACATCGATCGTCAGGCCGATGACTCCCGTCACGTTGGATGCCGAGTCGCGGACCGGAGTCAGCAGAGCTTCAAAATATCTCGCGCCCTGCCCCCCTTGGACGGCAACAGTTTCGCCGGTCGCGGCCCGGTTGATTCCGTCTCTCATCCAGGCCAAACTGCGATATCGCTCCGGCGCAGAGTCACCGATAAGATCAGATGGCCTGAGTCCACCGTCACGTAGGGCCTTGCCGTCGCAATAGGTAAATCTTAATTGCTGATCAAGAGCAAAAATCGCAATAGGTGCGTTGCTGAGGATCGTCTCGATGCGAAAATGCGCGATTTCCAGAAGGGCCTGCTGTTTTTCAGAAGTTTCTACGGCTTTTTGGAGCTCTTCGGTTCGCAGTAGGACGCGATGCTCGAGCTCCGCATTGAGAGTGTTAACTTGATCCGCAGCCTCTTGTTGTTTGGCTTCGATCTTATTAATTAGACGTGCGCACCAAAGCGCGGCTCCAGACAGTAAGACCGTGGATCCGAGGCTCATCAATGAAACTCCGAATTCAAGATTGAAGTAACCAAGATTTTGTCCTTCGTATCGGACCCAGGTCAGAGACAACAAAATAGCAACCAGCAGGGGAACGAGCCTGCGCACCATCGTTCCCCCCACTGAATGACTTCGGGCGATTCCTACCCAACCCTTACGGGAACACGCCAGGAGTGCCGCTGCCGATACGAACACGAAAAACACAGTTGTGTGCGCTGCCATCTGGGCAAACGACGCCACGCCGAACTGCAGCTCGGAGGTTCCGAAACGGTTGCCGATCCAAGGCGATAAAGCGATGAGCCCCGTCACGACGGCAAAAAACTGCGCGTACGCGACGCTGGCTCGAAAGCGCATCCCGATAAGCGCAACTCCGATGAATATGAAGTTAATGGCTGAGAGCATGGCCATTCGTCCCGGTGCGCCGCCGGCTTTAACCATCGAGTCTTGGAAGAAAAGACAATCGATTCCGAAATCAAAACCTCTTCGCTGCTCCAACAATGTCAGGATTCCGACCGTTGCCACGAGCACTCCCGCAGTCATACCCCCAACCCAGCGCGCGCTCGCGGAGGAAAGAAAGTCATCTTTGTAAAAGATCAGAGAAAGACCGGTCAGCACGAAACAAATGGCCGTGTTGGGCTTCATGGCGACCCAGCCCGGAATCACACTCTTGAACAACGCAATTTCAAAAGCCCAGCCGGCAAGCACCAAAAGTCCGCCGAATATCGTGACTATTGCGATGAGAAGAACAAGGCTCCGGCTGAACGTAGATATGCGCTGGAAAGGGCTTAAAAGTTTTTTCACGAGATCTCTTCCGCTACGTTGTGCCTACTTAAAGTTTCACCGTGCGTCTGACGAAAGTCTACAGCTGCACGGGGACGCAAGAAACTTTTTCATAGATGAGAAGCATCACGTTAATAGTTTCAGAGAAGACCATGCATGCCGAGTTTTCATCGGAGAACGTGGGATTAACTGTAGCGCCGATCGCCGTGTTACATTTCATTTGAGACGTCGTATACGGCGCTCAAGCCTCCCCGACTTAGCGAGCGGACTCAGTCACTCACGATGCAAATTCGAATGAGGCTAATTGCCCCAAGAAAGATTTGGCTAGAAGCTTGCATCACCGACTCCATGATCAATAAAGTTCTCGCAGTTCTGACCCGCTTTCATCGCATCAGACCACCTCTTGAACAAACCCAAGACGAACTTATCGAATGGTTAGCTCAGGCCCATACTCAGGCCGAGCTCTCGTTGAAGATGTCTCGCTCGGTCTCGGAACATGAATCGACCTTGATTCAGATGCGGAGGCTCTTCGCTCGTTTTGCATGCGATTCCGAGCGCATTGGAAACCGAGGCACCGAGGTTTTGGACGCCAGTAGCGCGGATTTTTCGAAGGCGGAGATTTACCGCATCGAAATGCCTAACGGGGACACCCGACCCGGCTCTGCGGTGCAGGCAGGACCAGCGGGTGCAGGCATGTTCAAAAGGACTCAGTTTTTTTCGCGCGCGGCGGATAGAGTTTTTCGCGAGTTTTATCCGGCCAAATCCCCCGCTCCGGCCCATATCGTACACGTGACTTGCACAGGTTATTCGTCACCAAGCGCGGCTCAGTCGACGGTCGACCGTATGGGATGGAGCTCGGACACCGCCGTTACTCACGCCTATCACATGGGTTGCTACGCATCGATTCCCGCTATCCGCATGGCCGCAGGACTCGCTCTGTTGGAGCACAAAACTGTCGACGTCGTGCACACCGAAATGTGTTCGCTGCATATGAATCCGCTCAATCATTCTCCCGAACAAATCGTGGTGTACAGTCTCTTCGGCGATGGACACATCAAGTATTCCGTCGAAGAGCCAGGGGCACCCGGGCTCGAAGTGCTCGCCATTAAAGAATTCATTATACCCGGAACTCAAGACCATATGTCTTGGAACACTTCGGACTCGGGTATGCAGATGACTTTATCTAAGGACGTGCCCGGTAAAGTCGGCGAGTATCTGGCGACTTTTCTACAATCCTTATTGGGAGAATCCGAAAGCGAATGTCGTAAGAACGCCGTTTACGCCGTTCATCCGGGCGGCCCCAAAATCATCGACTCTACTCAGCGCCTTTTAGGTCTCGAAGACTGGCAGGTCGCCCACAGTAAACGCGTCCTTTATCAATACGGCAACATGTCTTCGGCCACCTTGCCCCACATTTGGCAGGCTCTCTGGGAGGATCCGGAAATCAAAGATGGACAACTCATCGTAAGTCTCGCATTTGGGCCGGGACTCACGATTTTTGGAGCCGTGCTGCGAAAGGTTCGTGCCTAATATGCTTTCTCTGCTTGTTGTTCCGTTCGCAGCCCAGGGCGCGGTCATGTTTTGCGACGAATTTTATTGTCATCAGCGACGTGGTCTTCCGCTTTGGGAACGCATTGGACACCCTTTGGACACGCTTACTTTCGTTCTGTGTTTTGCGGTGTTGGTTTTTCTTGAGCCGACTGCTACCCACCTTAATCTCTACATCGGGTGCGCTGTCTTTTCATGCCTTTTTGTAACCAAGGATGAATTCGTGCATCAGGAACTCTGCGATGGGTTCGAGCATTGGCTGCACGCCCTTCTTTTCGTACTGCATCCGATCGTACTTTTTGCGGCCGGTTTTCTTTGGAAGAACGGGCAAGACGCGATTCTTCTCAGGGCGCAGTTCACGGCTCTCTGCGTATTTTTGATCTATCAAATTTCTTATCAGCTTTATTTTCATGGAGGCTTTCAAAGTGCAAAAAATCAATAATGAACTCTACAACGACTTAGGTGAACGCTGGTATACGGCTCAAGACGATCCCGTCGCCCTCCTGAGGGCCGAGTCACGAATTCGAAATCCTTGGGTTCTCGAAACAATTCAAAAGGAGTGGGGAAGCATACGCCCGCAGGTCCTCGACGTGGGATGCGGCGGAGGTTTTCTAAGCAATGCTCTCGCACAAGCCGGGATGAACGTCACGGGAGTGGATCTCTCCGAAGAAAGTCTTCAGGTCGCAAAGAAATACGATGCCACCAAAAGCGTCAATTACATTGTCGCCGACGCCTACGCTCTGCCTCATGCAGATTCGAGTTTCGACGTTGTCTGCGCGATGGATTTTTTGGAGCATGTCGATGATCCTGCCCGCGCGATTCGCGAAATGAGCCGCGTTCTCAGACCGAAAGGTCTATTATTTTTCCACACCTTCAATCGGAACTGGATTTCCAAAATCGTGGCCATCAAGTGCGTCGAGTGTTTCGTGGCCAATACGCCCAAGGATATGCATGTCATCGAGCTTTTCATTAAACCCAAGGAACTCAGTTCCTACTGCGAGGCTTGCGGACTGACCGTGATCGAGATGAAGGGCGTGATGCCTAAACTTTTTTCTTTCAGCGTTCTGAGAGGACTGATTACGGGTCGGGTGCCCGATGATTTTGGCTTTCGGTTCACCACATCCTTGATGATGGGCTATTCCGGCCTCGCTCGAAAAGATTGTACCTAGATGCCCTCGCAGCTTCCCCTATCGAGCGGGTTTTGGAGAGCGAATCCAGCGTATTAGGTAAGCGACACCTACTGAACCTAAGAAGATCCAGGGCAGATACCCCAGTGCTCCCAAGAAACCTTCGCCGCCATTGCCAGCACTCTGGTGGCGTTCCAACGACTTTAGAAGTCCAGCAAATAGAAGCCCCAGTCCACCATAAGCCAGCTGAGTGCTGAGCCCACGGAAACTTAAGATCGTAGCCCGGCGCGAAGGCTCCGCCACTTCGTTGAGATAATAGGAGGAGAGAAAACCGACGACTCCCATGACAAGCGATAACCAAAAAACCGTAGCGAGCGCCCACACCGATCCCGCAAAGCGTACGAGGTACAGTCCGACCACGGTCCCGAGCGAAAGCACGCCGAAAGACGCACGCGCCGAACCCATACGCACGAGCCATTCCCCGATCCAAGGCGAAACAAAACCCAGCAGTGCCATCAACGACCCGATCATACCGAAGCTCGCTTCGGGTAAGCCGAGCAGGCGGTAGTACTGACTCGTCATGGTCATGAAAAGCCGCACAAAGGCGTCGTTATTGAGTGTGGCTAAAATGACAAAGAGTGCAACAGGCGAGGCAATGACCCAACGACCAGCGCTCACGACATTACCAAAAGCTACCGCGAGCGTGACCTTGTTCTCGTGCGCTCCCGGAGTTTCCCGCATAGAAACGGCGGCAAAGAACGCGATGAAAGAGAGTATCAAAGTGAGGTAAATGGGCATACGCGTGAGCTCACTCGCCGTAAAGCGCCAGTCATGCCCCAACCAGTGGCCGAAGGCATTGACTGAAGTAGGGTCGTAGACCGCCGCGCCCACCAGCATAGCGATGAAAAATGCAACGGATTGCCAGCGTCCCAATTTTGCTAAAATTTGTGGCCACTCTTTTTCGCGTCCTTCGGCCTTGAGCGAATCGTAAACGAGAGCTTCGTCCGCGCCGCTCGCGCACGCTTCGGCCGCACCGCTAAGTACCCGGTTCAACATGAAGAGACCGAACATGAGCGTAACATTCCCACGTGGTGTGAATGAAAAGATCACCATTTCCGCGATCATGAGCGCGCCCGCGATCACGACAAGTTTTTTGCGGCCCCATGTATCCGCGAGCGCTCCGGAGGGAACTTCCAGCAAACAGATGGCGGCAGCCCAGCCCACGTTCAGAAGCGAATACTGTTCAAGGCTCAGGCCGAGGTCCAAAAATAAAATAGCGAGCACGGGGTAATAAAAGCGGGCGTTGAAAGCGATGCGAAAGACGATAAAAGCGCGAACGTTACGGTCGGCATTCCTATCCTGCATTTTTGTATATTTATTTTCCGTCGAACGCGGCTTTGAGATCGGCGATGACGAGTTTTTTCATCGTCATCATGGCCGCGATTGCGCGGTTAGCTTTGGTGCGGTCTTTCGCGCCTAAGAACTTCATCATAGCCGCTGGCACTACCTGCCACGCCATTCCGTACTTATCCTCTACCCAGCCGCACGGAAGTTCTTTGCCACCCTTCTTAAGGCGATTCCAAAAATAGTCGACTTCCGCCTGGTCTTTGCAGTCGATCATAAAGGAGACGTTCCACGTGAACTGCGAAGCTGGACCGTTGAGGGCA
>JBDSDI010000261.1:0-7857 GCA_039920645.1 Bdellovibrionota bacterium
GGACGGTTTCGTCTGCGATTCGACCCACGAAAGTCTTCGCGTTCAAGTCTACAACCGGACCCAGCCCGGCGACGGCACCCGCAACGTCGCCGTCATGGTGCTCTCGGATCCTTCGCTGCCGCGTGGAGAAAGAACGCTGAAGCGTTTCGAAGCAGACAACGACACGCTCGCCAACCAAGGCGCGACCTACACGGCCATCGTTCAACGCCAGTTGCAGGTCATGAGCGACCGCCAAGCCCTCGGCGTTCAGCTTGGCCAAATCCAGGAACTGGCCCTTTCGATCGACTTCTCGTACCGCAGTCCCGTCACTCAAAACGACGTGGTTTCGGGCGTTCTCCAGATCACTCAGGTCAACGGAGACCAGCTTTGGGTGGATATGGACTGTCATCATTACCGCAAAGGCGATAAGTAACGAAATTTGTTAGACGATTTCTTCGTTAAGATTCGCTAAACACCTCAACGAAACGACCCCCATGCTCCGATAGAGGATCATGGGGGTTTTTCTTTCGCGAATTCGCATGCGTAGCTACTTGCTGCTCGTGCTCGTCCCCTTGACGCTTCTTCCGCTTCTGCTTCTCGCCGGTCTTTTGCACATTTTCATTCAGGCTTCCTTCGATGAAGAAGTCGGTCGACGTGCACGTCCCGAAATTTCCGCTCTGGCCAGGAACTTGGATACGCTCGAGAAACGCCTTTCTCGGCAGATGCTCACGCTGTCGCACTCCGACGAGATCAAGCTCGCTGCTCTCACCTTAGACGCTCCACGTGTTCAGTCGCGTCTCAAACCGTGGCTTGAGACCTCGCTCTTTGACAGCGTTCGCGTCTATGCGGACCGGGGGCAGCTCATTGGTCTTAGCGAACGCAACAGCACAGACGAGCTAGGTGCTCCGTGGGCCCAACTCTTCGGTCTTCCCGAAAGTCGCAATGAGCGCGAACCCGCCAGCAAGAATTCTCCTTCGCTTGCCGTGAGTTCCGAGAACTTCATGAATCCCGAGACTCGACATTTGGGTACCGCACTCAGCGGTGATTTCCGTTCCTTCCTCGTGCATGAAGGATCCTGGACCTTGAGGCAGGTTCGTAGCGAAGGCGCCGATAGCGGTTACGTGTTTTACGTATTCAGAAGCCTTTTCGATTCCGATGGAAAGCCCGCGGGATTCCTCGAAGGAAGCGTCCGCATGGATTCCGCGAAGTGGCACCACTTATCCCTCTATCAGGGCGTTGAGTTTGTGCTCGTCGGTGCCAACCGAAAAGTTCTTTCAAGCTCTCAAGGCGTCTTCGACGGCCTTTTCCAAGATCAGCTCGCAGCGTGGACCGAACTCGCGACCGCCTCCGAAACGCGCTTTCCTTCGAAGACGGTAAAAGTCGGCGATACGCCGTTCGAGTTCTACTTCGCTCCCATCGCGAGTGAGAACAACCAGGCTGAAGCGTGGATCGGCGTAGGCATCTCGCGCGCCCAACACGTTTTTCTTCAGAACCGCATTTTAGTGTGGGTTGTGGGACTCACGGTCCTTCTTTCGCTGATTGTAATTTCGTTCTCTTTCCTTTTCTCACAAAAGCTCACGCTGCCGATTCGGCAGCTTGTAAGCGCCGCCGAATCGGTGCGCTCCGGTCAAGCCGTTGAACCGTTGCGCGTCGAAGCAACCGAAGAAATCTCTTTCCTCGTCGAGCGCTTCAACGAAATGGCGCTGTCCGTCCAAGCGGCCAAACGCACGCTCGAAACGAAACTCGAAGAACTTGCGGATACCAACATTCAGCTCACGCAAACACAGGATCAACTCGTACAATCTGCCAAAATGTCTTCGCTTGGTCAGCTCGTTGCCGGCGTCGCGCACGAACTGAATAATCCGATCGCGTTCATCTATTCCAACATGGTACAGATGCGCCAGTACCTGAAGAACCTCGAACAACTGACTGCGGTCATCGATAGTCTCAAGCTGAAGCTTCCTAGAGAAGAACGCGCGCGTATTGATACCGTGCTCGAGAAAATGGAATGGAACTACGTCAAAACCGATATGGCGGACATCGTGCAATCGTGTCTTGAGGGCAGCGTGCGTGTGAAAGACATTGTTCTTGGATTGAGAAACTTCTCGCGCCTCGACAAGGGCGAAATCGCCGAAGCCGACCTGAACGTGGCGTTGAAGAATACGGCGAAGCTCTTGGCCGGACAGATCAAGAACCGCGTGAACGTCGATTGGGCACTTTGTGACGAGGGCTTCGTGCGTTGCAATGTTTCGCAGGTGAACCAGGTCTTCATGAATATTATAGCGAATGCACTGCAAGCAATCGATGGCGAAGGTGATCTTCTCGTCGAGACCTTACCGCTCCTCCATCACGGCGAGGAGTTCATGCGTATTCGTATCCGCGATTCGGGCAACGGCATGTCGCCCGAAGTGATCGCGAAGATCTTCGATCCTTTCTTCACGACGAAGTCCGTCGGCGACGGGACTGGACTCGGGCTCTCGATTGTCTATGGAATCGTACAAAAGCATGGCGGCTTCATCGACGTGAAGAGCGTCCAGTTCCCTGATCCGATGCATGGATCGACATTCGATATCTATTTCCCGAAAAAGGGTCCGGATGTGGACTCGAGTCTCGATCGCGCTTCCTAGTTTTTTAAACGTGCGCAACAAATTTTCGTCGCCGGGCTTTCTTAAGGCGACTTTTTTTGTCCGTGTCGGATGGCCGCTTGTAAAAATTGTGTCAAGCTGTCAGCAGGGGCGAGCGCGCCCGTTCTCGGGAGGACATACGTGACATCATTCAAAGACCTTCAACTCAAACGGCTTGGCCTTTTGCCCTGTCTCGGACTTCTGCTGCTGTCATGCTCAACGACGTCACAGCACGTGAGTGAAGTTACGTCGAGCGACATGCCTGCGGGTCTATCGATCGCATCCAATCCCCTGCCGCTCGATCGCGGCGAAAAAGATGGAGTGGCTCCGGCTCCGGACCGCGCTCCAGCTTCGGCGGATGATGACGGCAAAGACTCAACGGACAAAACGGTGGAGGTTGCGGCTCCAGAAAATGATTCGACGAACGTTGCGGTCGCTCCGAATGACAAAGCCGATCTTGCCGCAAAATATCGTCGTCGTTCGTACCTGCTTCAACGTCGTCAGCTGCTCACGCCCGCTGCGATTGTAAAAAAAGGTGAGAAAAAGAATCCCGCGCTCAGTTTTGCTAACCCCAAACGCGTGCGCCGCACGCACGCTCAGATCGACCATGCGAAGAAGCTTGTGCTTTCTTCCTCGGGTGCTGGCGCCAGCGTTAAACGCGAGACCCGCTCCAACAGCTACGGTGGCTCGCGCAGCGAGGTTTTTTTCGAAAGCTCGCCGATCTACCTCGATTCCTATGACTACGTGAACAACATGGACAAATATATGGGCCGCCTCACGGGGCCCTATGATGCCAACAACATCCAAGTATCTTTCAGTTGGATGGATACGGAATCAACGTGGGACACCGTAAAAATCTACGACTACTACGGTCTCTGTGCGACTTATAGTGGTTATCATACCTCCTTCGACAGCACGCTCTGCCGCGGCAACTATGTCGATGTCTATTTCCATTCAGATTCGAGTACGGATGGCGCGTCTTATGACGGCTTCCTCATTGACGGATTTAGCTACTGGATCGATGTTCCGAACGCGCCACCCGACGCGTTGGGTTTTGCGGATTCTTACACGCGTCGCGTGGGAGAGTCCGTCAATTTTGATGCCTCACTGTCGTTTGATCCCGATGGTCCAACGAATCAGCTGAGCTACTACTGGGATTTCGGTGACGGGTCTTCGTCGACCTCGCGTTATCCGAGCCACGCTTATTCTTCTAGGGGCACTTACGAAGTTTGGCTCAAAGTGACCGATGCCGATGGTGGCTATGATTGGGACAACTTCAACCTCACGATCTCGCCTCAGCCTCCCGTCGCAAGTTTCGCTCTGAAAGCTTCGACGGTACAGACCGGGACTGCGGCCGTGGCGTTCCCCAACTCCAATATGGATGCTCTACGCATTCGTTTCGACTGGGGTGATGGTGCCGTTACCAACGACAATCCATTCAGCAACAGAGCTTCCGGATATTTCCATGTGTACTCTTCGCCTGGTACTTATCTTTTGCGCATGACGGCCGAAAATGAAAGTGGTTCGAGTCTCGCTGCACACGATATCGTCGTGACGGGAAGTCCGGTCCCTCCGGCACTTGAGATTTCTAACCGATCCGAGCTCGACGGATTGCGCGGTCGTGAGTACCGCATTGATGTCGATCTGGTTGCGACCGACGATGGTCTCGCGAAGACCGGCAGTATTGTTTGGGGTGGTCCCGATCCTACTCGAGACACGTCGACGTTTGCATTTACGCCTAAAGGCAAACTCTACTACACGGCAACTGCGGCTCATGCTTACATGAACGCGTCTCAGAAAAGTTGGGCGGGCGTTTACACGCTCAAAGCGATCGCGAGCGATGATCGTGACAACCAGAGCGCTCAGATTTTTTACACCTTCATCACACAGAACTTGAAACCTGTGATCAATCGCACGACGGCCTTCCACTACCGCTGTGCGGCTCGCGCCTGTAGCTTCAACGTGGGCGTACTTTCTCAGCCTGTCGGAAGGTATATTAGCGATGCGGATGGCACGGTCGATAGAATCGTCTGGACCTTTAAACGGAGCGGCCAATCGAAACCACTTGCGCAATGTCCCGCTGTGACGAATCGTTCGGCGTCGTGCAAATTCGCCTCGAAGGGAACTTACAACGTAACCTTAAGCGCGGTTGATAATCTCGGAGCGCGTAGTTCAATGTCGCGTCTGATCACAGTTAGGTAGATCGTAAGATCGCTTTTACGAAATGCGTTGCGGGATTCGAGCGAGCTCGAATCCCGTTTTTTTTGAATCGATCGGACTGGCGCGCGGATATCTTGACGATTGCGAGCTTGGAGGCTCCCTTGCTAGGGCGGCATTCCGGTCTTAATCTTTGAGGATATGGCTTGGGCGCGCTTTTATTCGTGGGGGGGGGCTTTGGCTCTCGGTGCGCTTTCTTCTGTGGTCCGGGCTGATAAGCCGCGCGATTGGTCCGGTGAACTCGTCAGTGCCGCTTCGCGCTTCCGTTCCGATACGGGTGTGACTCATCCTATTCTCTACGCGCTTCCGGAGTGGAGCCGGAGCAATGCTGCAGACCTCGATCTCGTTACTCGCAATTCCGCTGGCCTCGCCATCCTCGACGATTCCCGTCGACGCTTCGTACCGCTTGCGATCGGAGGTGATGTTGTTGGCAAAGTCTACGACGTCACCAATGCTTTCAAGGCTCCGGGACCCGCTCCGGCTCGGATCATTGACGATCTTCAAAGCGACGGTTCTAAGGTCCAGCGCATGAAGGCGACGGCGCAAGGCTATTACCTCATGCAGAACTTTGCCTACTCGCTCAGCTACACTCAGCAGCGCAACATCTGGATGACCAATTCTGATCAGACGCTCATGTATCAGTTTTATCGCGACATCTGGCTTCAATTCTCGTCGGGAGGTCAGGTTTTTGACTCTTCGTCGGCCGGACGTTTGGATTTCGGCGTAGCGGTGAAAGGCATCATTCGCCTGGGTTCCGAAAAGGTCATTCAAGTCGCCGATCTCGCGACGGCCGCTGAGCTCAAGGATTCTGCATTCTTGGAACAGGGACTGGCGATCGGACTGGACTATTCGCTCCTGTGGACCTCTCCGAATTTCGAAGCGTCTCCGTGGGGATTTCAACTTGGCCTCGTAGGAAAAGATATTGGCACCACGGCCTTCATGCGGGCCGAACCGATCTTCGAAATCCTTGGCTATCATGTCGGAAGATCACGGAAATTCCCGATCATTCCCAATGACACTATCGCCGGGGTGGGGATCAAGCTGCCAAATTTCCGAGACGGTTTACGTTCTGCTTTGCGGCTAGAATGGAATCAGTGGACAAGGCCTATCCCAGCCGGGAAAAAATGGGCTGCGTCCTACGAGTTGAGATTTCCGTTCCTAGCCAGCATTTATGCGGGTTATCGGGGAGGAGCCTACTCCGGTGGCGTTGGACTGCGTTTTCGAGGCGTCGAACTGGATCTAGGAACCTTCACGGATCTTTGGGGAAATGGAGATGAACTCATAGCGCGTAGAGCGTGGATGATGGAGTTGAGGAGTGTTTTCTAAACCTCGTTTCGTGAAAAAAATCGTAGTGACGACATCGCTGGTGGCAGCGATGGGCGCCCATGCGCGTCCCGTGCGACCTTTCTATCAAGCCGGACGAGCACTCGAGATGGGCGACGCGTACACCGCAGTTGGTACCGACTTCGAAGCCGTTTACTACAACCCCGCCGGCATCGCCCGCCGTACGAAAGCCCGAGCGAAACTCATGGATCTGGAAGCCGACGTGTCGCAAGGCTTCGTCTCGCTTTTTAGCGGCTCCTTTACCAAGTTTCTCAACCTCCAGCAAATCCTCGCGGATACTCAATCGCATCCCGGTGAACCCTATGGTCTGGGCGTCGCCTTCCTGCCACAATTCCTCATTCGTAACTTCTCCATCGGCATTTTGGTACGTGCGAAAACTGAAGCGACTTACAATCAAGTCGGTTTGACCACGAATATGTATTCGGCGGCCGACCTCGGCGGCTTCGTTCACTATGGCGTCGCACTTGCGGGCGGTATCGTGAGACTGGGCGTTGGCGGCAAGGTGATCAATCGTGCCGAACTCGACCGCGACTATACCGCCGCCGAAATCACTCAGGGCGGTCTGACCTTCGCGAACCAGTGGAAAGAGGGGCTGGGCTTCGGCGTCGATCTCGGCGCGCTCGTGACTCTTCCGGTAACAAGTCTTCCGACCTTCGGAGTGACGATCCAGGATTTCGGTAACACGACATTCCAGGATAAACGTATTCTCTTTACGAGCGATAGCGCGCCTGCGGGAGCTCCGGAACCGATCGAGCAGAAAATCAATGTCGGATACTCCATGATTCTCAAACAAGGGCGCGGCGTTCGTACGGTCATCGCGGTCGATTACAAGGACGTGACTCGCGTATCGAATGATTACGTCGACCATCTTCACGCCGGATTCGAATTCAACTACGCCAATCTCCTCTATCTTCGAGGCGGAGTAAATGAGGGCCGTTATTGGACGGCCGGTCTCGGAGTGGAGCTCGGTGGAATGGGAATCGAGTTCGGAAGCTACGGTGAGAATATCGCGTCTCGTGGGGCCGCTCGGGTCAGCGACCGTAAATATCTAGGACGTTACGTGCTGGCGTTCTAGGAAAGTGAGAGACGATGAAAAAAATGTTTCTATCGTTGCTGATTATCGCGGGACTCGGATCCTGCAGCAACGCGTTCCGCGATTTTCCCGATAAGAGTTCGGACCAGTACTACATCGATCTTGCGCAGATTTACCTGAACCAATTCAAGTTCACCGAGGCTATTGCAAAGATCACGCCCGTTCTGGGAACTCAGCCGCACAACGAACAAGTCGTACAGATCGCGATGCTCGCCTATGCCGGAAGATCCGGGTTGCGTGTCCTCGATCTTATCTTGGCTTTAGGTTCCGACGTTTCTACGAGTAGCTTCTTTAGGGTTTTCGCGGAGCATTTCCCGGATGCCGACGATGCCGATATCGCTGATATGCAGTCGGCCATAGATATTCTTGAGGACTATCAACCCGACCCGACCCTGCGTAATTCCGAACTCAATCTCATCGCGATGTTTCTCTACTACGGCCGTATAGGCGTGATCCTGCATCGCTATGCTTACGTAAACAACGTTATTTCCGCGGGTTTTGATCAATGCGATACGACGGACTTTCCGGATGCGGCGTTGACCAACGTTGTGCAGTCCGTACCCAAAGCACTCAATTCGGCTTCGAGCTTAGGTACCGGCG
>JBDSDI010000262.1:0-8618 GCA_039920645.1 Bdellovibrionota bacterium
GTGTCGGCATTTTTTTGACGATCGTGTTGATGATCTTCGCGGTTATTCCCGCGCGCGCGGACACGACCTTTGTGTCGCGCGGTGCGAACGGTCCACGCGGTGTGGGTTTTCTTCCGCAGGGATCCTCCGGGTCTTCGAAGCTCCAGGTGTGGGGCTTTACGGATCCCAGGCTTCGTTATCCCTTGGGAGGGCTCGGTCTTGCGTGGGAGTGTCTCTTCGAGGAGCGCGTGAAGGCGGCGGGCTTTCTCTCGAGCGGAGACACCGAATCGAAACGCCCTCTCTCTCCTGCAGGTCGAGTGCAAGCGGCCCTGGGTTCTAATCTTTACGCGAAATATCCTTGGGATTTTTTTGCGCAGTCCATCGGCATGTCGAAAGATTTTGTATGGGAAAAGAGCCTGGAAAACGGTCAGGAAATTTTTGATTCCCGTCGTATTTATGCCTCCGTATCCGACGTTCTGGTTTTGGCATCTCAACTTTCAGGCTCTGTTTGTATGCGAGATCTGGAAAGGACAGAGGGAGTCCATGTGTTTCAGGACGATCTCGGCACTTTCGCAGTCGCAGACGAAGGAGCGTTCGTTGCCTGGACGAAGCGCGGGACATGGGTAGGTTTTGGAATGGGTCGCGCGTGGACCTGGGATCCTCACGCGGTCGTGGCCGAGTTCAGTAAAGCCGCGTCGGAGTCTCCATGAAAATTCAAAAGCGCCCTCTCTTTATTTTTGTGGCCATCGTTCTCGTGGGTGCCTTGGTGACGATCGTGTTGCTGAGGAGATCTTCTCGTGACGATCGAGCGCGAGATTTGTGCAGCTGCATTTTCGTTCTCGACGAGGACGCAACTTTTTGCGCGAATCGGGCGGGAGTAGAAGCTTCCGGATGGAAAGTCGATCCCCTTCACCGTGTCGTCGATGTCTCGGGATCGCGCAGTGCCTGGATTGATGCCCGCACGGGTTGCGGCGAAAGCCGGGCTTTCCCTCAATAGGGTTTAGAAGGCCAAGGCAAGTCGACCCGAGAGGAGGTCGACATTGATCAGCTTAGAGGCGTAGCGCGTCGTGAAGCTGCGGTAGACGCCGAGCAATCGAAGGCGATTTGAGGCACCGAACTTGAAACTCATGCCGCCCTCGAACTCCCAGCCCGATCCTAACCCCAATTCTGAAGGCGAGGCTCCCGAGGGTGGGGAGCCACTGCGGAACATATCCGCTCCGAGAACTCCAAAAACTCCGAGCAAAGGCTGGAGCGCTGCGGTGCCGAAGAGCTGGGTTGAAATACCCAAGCGAGTTTCCGCGCCGATTTTCTGAACCGCATACTGGGAACCCGAATAAGTGAGAAACGCTGACGCATAACTGAACCCGAATCCCACAGCGAGACGTACGGGAGCGGCGCTGGATTCGGTGGTGAGGAATCCGCTGTAAGAAGAGGCGCCGGCCATCGAATTGTTGGAGGGGCCGACGTGGGTGTTGTATCCGAGACTAATGACGGATACGGATGCGGAGCACGGTCGCGCGGCAAGGCCACTTGCTACGACGAGACACATTGCCCATTTGTTTCTGATCCGCATATCCATTCTTCGGTTAAGCTACCTTAGCCCTTGAGGCGATTCCCCGCCCAGAAGGTCATCCGATTGGATGTTGCGAAATCACATTGATTCGAGAAGGTAACCTTGATTGCGGGATGACAGAATTTTGACGGAGGCAGGCAAAATCTTGAGTCGTAGTCGTGAAATATGCGAGTCGATGGATCTTTCTTCGATGAGGAAATTTTCACCCCAAACTTTGTTCTTGATGACTTTGCGAGGAACGTGCGTGCCTTGGGCTTCCGCGAGAGTGAGTAAGATTCGGAACTCCGTGGGGGAGAGGCCAAGACCTTTAGAATTTTGAAAGGCCTGGAGCAGTTTCGGTTTCAAGGTCAGGGTGCCGATGTTTAAAATTTGGGATTCAGAAGGGACGAAGCCCTCTATGAAAGCTCGTAGCTCGAACGGATCGGGAGGATCGACGAGTACCAGTCCACACCCTCGGCGCATGCAAAGGGTTTTGCAAAGGGGATTGTCGGCCGTCAGCGCGACGGTGGACCGGTTGGGAAGACCCCAGACCGTCAGCGCGTCCAAAGTTGCGGACGGATCATGCCGCGCATCCAGGATATAAAGCGAGTCTTCGGAAATATGAGAGGCCTGGAGTAGGGGTGTGCGAAGCTTTGCGCAGAGGTCCCCGACGCAGCGAGAGACGATACGTGCGAAGACGGGATCGGAAGAAACGATGACGGCTCTCATAGGTTCTCTCTATTGTTTCATAATTTGGCTATAATGCGAAGATGCCCGACCGAGATCCTCAGCAGAAACTTGAAATCGCCGTCATCGATGACGAAGTGGATATTCTCGCGAACCTTCGTGAACTTTTTGAATCCGAAGGTTACCTTGTGCGTTGTTTTTCTGATCCTGAAATCGCTTTTTCCGAACTGAGCCGAGATCCACCCGATTTGCTCGTCACCGATATCGCGATGCCCGGCTTAGGCGGCCTGGAACTCCTTGCGGCCCTCAGAAATCTCGTGCCGGACATGCCAGCGGTCATTTTGAGCGGCTATGTAGATCTGGGAAACGTGTTGAAAGCCCTTCGCTTGGGCGTCACCGATGTCGTCGAGAAGCCTTACAATGAAGATGTCTTGATGGAGACCGTCGCGCTTGCAGCCAGTGTCGGGCGGTCTCGCCGAAAAATTACTCGCATCCTTCATGATTCTTCCCATGAAGACGCTCGACAGGTTTTCTCCGAACTTCAGCGAGCTCAAAAACTCCTCGCGACCCGGATTTTTTAAGCGCACGCATGAAAAAACTTCGGTATTTTGCGGAAGTCCTGTTGGGGACTCTGGCATATGCGGGAGTCGCGCGCGCAGGTCTGATGTTTGCCACCCTCAATGCGAATGCCTCCCCTCTCTGGCCGGCGACGGGCCTGGCCGTTGCCCTGCTCTGTTTCCGGGGGCGGCGCCATATCCTGAGTATTTTTTTGGGAGCCTTTTGCGTGAACCTCCTCGCTCCGAGTCCGCTCGGAGTCGCTTTCGCGATCGCCATCGGGAATTCGCTCGAGGCCATGCTTGGCGCCTTTCTTGTACGCCGCTATTTGAAGTCCGTGAATTTTTCCTGGGCTTCGATGACTGAAGTAGGTTTGCTCCTCGTAATCGCTGCGAGCGCTTCGGCGGTCAGTGCACTTTTCGGAGTGATCGCGCTTTGGATCGCGGGCACGGTTCCTGGCTCCGGACTTCCTTTGTCGGCGCTTACCTGGTGGATGGGAAACTTTGTCGGATTTTTGGTCGTGTTTCCAGTTTTTTTACCGGACTCGGAATGGAGACGGTGGAACTGGGGACGACTCGCGAAAGTCCTTCTGATCGTGGTCCTCGGTGCCTGGGCTTCCTCTCTGATTTTCTCGACGACCTTGGGAGCCCCGTACACCTTCTTGGTCTTCGTGCTCCTGCTCGTGGCGGTGTGGGTCGAGGGTTTGCTGGCCTTGCGTCTGCTCACGGTTGTTATCACGGGAACAGCGATCTTCGCCACCGCTCGGGGAGCCGGGCTTTTTTTTGGATACGACCTCCACTCAAATTTTCTCTCTATGCAGATTTTTATTTTTTCTTTTGCCGCGACCTCACTGATGCTCGCGAGCTTCGAGCGAAGAAAATCTTTGCGGAGCGTTTCGCTCATTCTCATCGGGGGATGGATTGTCGCCGGCACGGTCTTCTTTTCTTTCTATTCCATCAACATCGAGCGTGATCGCGATCATTTCGATGCTTTGGTTCGAGATCGAGAATCCCAGATCACACGACAGTTCGACACCTACGTTGATGTTCTTCGGGGCGCATTAGGATTGTTGGCGGCAAGCCAGAAAGTCGAATACGCAGAATGGCGCGCCTATGTCGAAACGATGAACTTAAACGAGCGATATCCCGGCCTGCGGTCGGTCGGCGTGCTCGAAGAACTATCGCGGCTGGGTCCCTCCGAGATCAAACTTCTTTACCTTTCGACCGATCGAAAAAATTTCCCTTGGGTGGTCCAGCCCAATGGCGGCCTTATACGGGATCCCCAGGTGGTCGAATCGCTTGAAGCAGCATGGCAATCGGGACTTCCCGTCGTGACTTCGAATATCGCCTCCGAATCCGTCGTGTTCTTGGCGGATCACCGAACCCGAGTTCCCAAGAGGCGAAGGGTCTGGATCGTCGCTTCCTTCCAATTCGAAAGCTTTCTCAAAGACGCGTTCGCAGATGACGTGCGGTCCGTTGATCTCTATCTTTTTGAAGGCCAGCACCCTTCGCTCAAAAATTTCGTCATTTCTTCTCCGATCGGACCGCTACCGCCCGAGATTCTCAAAGGACGAGGAGAATCTTTTCGGAGGTCGAGCTTCGACTTGGGTGAACGTGCCTATTCGGCGATTTGGAGAAAAGGCCCTCATTTCGTAGCTTCAATCGGCACGCTGTTGTCTTGGATCGGGGTATTCGGCGCGATGCTGTCGCTCGTAATTTCTTCGCTGTATTCGGACGCCAAGTCTTTTGGTATGCGCGCCCAAGCTTTAGTGGACCAGAAGGTGCGCGAAGTCAGCGAGCAGGAAGAACTGTGGCGGACCCTGACCTCCGCCGCTCCGGCGGGGATTTGCCGCATGAACGAAAAAGCGGTGCCCACTTACGTCAACGCGCATTTCGACGAGATTTTCCAGCGCAGCTTGGAAGACTTTCTTCTTCGAGGTTGGCAGGGTCTCGTGCATCCGGAAGACGAAACTTTGGTGAGGGAAGAATGGGAACGCTCTAGTCGGCTTTCGATTCCTTTCGGACTGAACTTTAGGGTTTTGCGTGCGGACGGGAGCGTGCGATGGGTGCGTTCGGTGGTTCAGCCTTTTGGGATCAACGATCCGGCTAAGCGCGGCTACATCGGGGTGTACATTGATATCAGCAAAGAAGTTCAGAAAGATATTGATCTGCAGACCGAGCGCAGCAGGCTCACCGAATCCTCCAAGCTAGCGTCGCTGGGCACGATGGCCGCGGGCATCGCGCACGAGATCAATAATCCCCTGACGATCATGGGGGGAAGCGTATCCAAGCTGCGCCGCCTTTCCGATCAGATCGCGACGAACCTCACCAAAACCCTTCGCGAGCAGGAGTACGATCGCCTCGACAAGATGGTGGTGCGCATCGCAAAGATCATCCGAGGTCTTCGGTCCTATTCCCGTGACTCGCGCCGAGACCCTTTCGTAATCGCTATGCTAGGGCAGTGCTTAGAAGACGCGTTGGAACTGTGTCGCGAGCGGCTCCGAATCGAAAGTGTAGACTTGATCGTCGAGGGAGATCTTTCTTTGAAAGTGCGCTGTCGCCCGGGTCAGATCTCTCAAGTTTTGCTGAACCTGATTCAGAACGCCTTCGATGCCGTGAAAAGTTTGCCTGAACCTTGGATTCGTGTCTCTCTTCGTAGCCTCGAGGCTCATGTCGAGATCAGTGTTGTGGACAGCGGTCACGGCATTCCGGATAAGATCGCTCGATCGATACTTGATCCTTTCTTCACGACGAAAGATGTGGGTGCCGGCACGGGTCTTGGACTCAGTATCTCCAAGGGCATCGTCGAAGAACACGGTGGGACTCTTTTTTACGATCCCGCTTCGCCACACACGCGTTTCGTCGTTGAGTTGCCTCACACCGAAACATAAGGCTTAGCGCGCGCGTTCAGAAGTGCCGCAACCAAAGCTCGACGAGATTTTCCATGAGGCACGCGACTGTCATTTGTCCGACGCCTCCGGGCACCGGAGAGTAAGCGATCGATTTCGCGCAGGCTTCGGGATCGGCGTCGCCCGTAAGTCCCATTTCGGTCTTATGAATACCGACGTCGATCACGACGGTTTTCTCGCCGAGGTGTTTTGCTTTGAGCAGATGCTTCACGCCGGCCGCTACGACGATGAGATCGGCGTTCTGAGCGAGCAAGGTCCAGTCCGGCGATTGCGAATGCACGATGCTGACGGTGGCGCCCGCTTGGAGCAGGAGTTGTGCCGTCGGATTGCCCACGAGTCGTGATTTACCGATGACGAGGCAGGTTTTGCCGCGCACGCTGATCTTGTAATGCTCGAGAAGTCTCATCACGCCGAGTGCGGTCGCGGGGATCGGCGCGGTCCACCGAGCCGCCGTGCTTTCGCCTGCGAAAATCTTTCCGAGGTTCGACGTCGCGAGACCGTCGGCATCTTTTGTCGGAGGAATTTTTTCGAGAAGCGCGTTCACCCACATCTCGGAGCTTTTAATTTTCTGATCGAGCGGCAACTGAATGATCATGCCGTGCACGCTCTTGTCGTTGCCGACGCGCACGACATGCTTTTCAATTTCCGCTTCCGAAGCGTCGCAAGCGAGGGTCAGGTGTTCGGTGAGAATGCCGATCTCGGCAGCGACTTTGAGTTTGCGACTGATGTAGGCCTTGGAGGCGGGATTGTCGCCGACCTGAAGGATCGTGAGTTTCGGAGCTGTCTGCAAAGGATGAGAAGCGCGCTGCCGATCGACGAGATTTTTAAGCTTCTGAGAGAGAGCGGAGGAAACGCTTTTTCCTTCCAAAACTGTCGGCATAACTCGTTTAATCAGAGCGGAGTTCTCGCTGTCAAAACTTCCACGAAATGATTGGCATATCGGTTGCACATAGAGGGGTGGGGGAACTTATGGATTCGGGACTCGTCACGTCTTTGTCGGGTGCGTTGGCACAAAGTCGTCGTATTGAGACGATTGCTAACAACATTGCGAACGCCGAAACCGTCGGCTTCAAAGAGCGCGACCTCGTCTTCGAGGAGGCTCTTGAATCGGCGCATCAAAAAGACACGCGCAGTGATGTCGACCCCGGCCCCCTCAGCAAATCCGAACTCTTGGCTCGCCCCATGCGCGAGAATCGTCCGGTGCTTTACGGCGCCGATTTCACCAACATGAAGGAAGGCGGAATGCGTTCCACCGGCAATTCTTTTGATCTCGCGATCGAAGGAAACGGATTTTTCGAAGTCCTTTCCCCCAAAGGCATTCGTTTGACACGCGCCGGAAACCTGTCGCTCGACGCACAGGGCCAGCTCGTCACACGTGACGGTTTTTTGGTGCTCGGACCGAAAGCTGCCGGCATCACAGTGAGCACTGATCCGGCGCAGCAGAACGGTGGCAGTGCCTCATCGCGTGCGATCCGCGTTGGGAACGGAAACTTCGAGGTCGACGTCGAAGGCAACATCTCGCGCATCACCGCCGGAGCTCGCGAGAACGTCGGCAAGTTGAGTGTTGTACAGGTCGAGAATCCCAAAGCCCTTAAGCTCGTCGGCCAGAACATGTTCGAAGCGGCTCCCGAAGCGTTTGTGAAAACTCCTGACGCTCCTGACATGCGCGCTCCTGCGTCGGTCGATGCGGCCACGTCTCCTCTTCCCGAGCCCAAGGAAAATCCTCTCGGTCCCACCAACGTCGCGCCCCGTGTGCACCAAGGAATGCTCGAAGGCTCGAACGTCAATCCCGTCGAGCAGATGACCCGTATGATCCAAGCCCAACGCCTCTACGATCAAAACCTCAAAATCATGCAAAGCCAAGGCGACATGACCTCGCGCCTTTCCGACCTCGGAAAGTTCTAGAACTTAAGAAAGTAGGAGAGAACGATGCTCAATACCCTCAATACGGCAGCAACGGGAATGACCGCTCAATCGCGCCAGATCGAGAACATCGCCAACAACCTCGCCAACGCCGACACCACCGCTTTCAAAAAAAGCCGCACCGACTTCCAGGATCTGCTGTATCACAATCTCCAAGCACCTGGTGCCGCGACCTCCGCGACGACGCAGAATCCTACCGGCGTGCAAATCGGCGTCGGGGTTCGCGTTGCCGGTAACGTGCGCGACCACGAAGACGGAACACTCAAACCCACGCAGCGCGATCTCGACATTGCCATCGAAGGCAACGGCTTCCTCTCGATCCAGAAACCCAACGGCGAAATCGCTTACTCGCGCGACGGCAGCTTGCGCCTCGGTGCCGAAGGCCGCATCGAAACCATCTCGGGCTATCCCGTCGTTCCTGAGATCCAAGTGCCTCCCAACTCGCGCGAGATCCATATCAGCTTCGACGGACGCGTCAGCGTGAAGGACGAGCAGGGTGCCCAACAAGAAATTGGCCAGATCCAACTCACGAGCTTCGCCAACCCTTCGGGACTTCAGGCCGAAGGGGGAAACCTCTACAACGTTTCGCCCGCGAGCGGCGCCCCGGTTCCCGGAACTCCCATGGAAGGCGGCTTCGGACGCGTCTTCCAGGGCTACCTCGAATCTTCGAACGTGAACCCGACCGTTGAAATGACCGACATGATTCGCGCTCAGCGGATGTACGAAATGAACTCGAAAGTGATTTCGACCGCGGATCAAATGATGAACGCGCTCAATCAGATCCGTTGATAAGGGAGATAGAAGAGAGTGCTTAAGTTGATTTCAAAGTTGTCGATTCTGATGTTGTGTTCGGTAAGCGCGCTCGCCTCGAATCAAATTGCTCCGGTAAAACCTGTTGCCGACGTTTCGGCGATCGGCGATCAATTCGTTTCGCGTTTGCGCGACAGTTTCGCGTTGAAGATGAATCTTCCCGTGGAGTCTTTCGATGTCCGCGCTGAAAATCTCGTTCTTTAC
>JBDSDI010000263.1:0-6944 GCA_039920645.1 Bdellovibrionota bacterium
TGCCGGTGTGGGCCCATGATCACAACGTCAAAGCACCTTCGCACGAAGGTTTTGCTTTGCCCAAGGTCGATGCCCGGGAACGTCTTTCTACGGTCGATGGCAAAGATATTTTCATCGATGCTCCTGAGGACCGGGAAACTGCCCTTGATAAGGCCCTGCAAGACTTTGCCGCCTCTAAAAAAATCGAAATCAAACGGATCAATTTTTCTGAACGCCTCGCAATGATTCGTAGCATGATCTCGGAAAGATCCCTCAGCGACAGCGTGATGGCTGAGATACTCCTGCAGATGAATACGATGCGAGGCATCGCTAAACGCGACAGCTCGCTGAGCGACGACGCGATCATTGGCAAATCCATTGTGGAGAAGATCGGGAAAATCATGAACCTTCATGAGGTCTATCTCGAACCGATCGATGTCGACGACGTTGTTGCAGAGTCTCCTTGAACTGAAATCCACGTCGCGCACGTCAATCGCGCGGACCCGTCAAAAGCATAAACCCGAGTAAACCCGTGAGAACGCCGCCCAAGGCTAACGGCGTATCATGTCGATGAATGCCTATTATGAAAAGTGTGGTCAGTATCTGCCATGCCCACCGCGGAACACGAATAGGGCCCGCAAAAAGTTCCGGGTGATCTAAAGCCGGAACAAAGACAAAGACCAAAAAGAGATACCAATAAGGCCATACAAGAGGATTCAAGAGCAGTATCCACGCCAGCGAAATGGCGAAAAACCGATCGAGCGACGGCGGCAGGCGCGCCATCGAAGTTCCGCCCGAGAACGCAATACCTGACGCTCGATGCGACTCACGCAGGTAGACAAAAAGAGCAAAGCTCCACATCGCTAGGGCGTAGGCTTTCGGCCAAGAAACTTTGCTCAACACTCCGATCAAAGAAACGTCGAAGGTCGAGCCGACAAGTCCTACCGAAGAGTGCGTCAGCGAATTCAACCATGCGAGGTTCTCGGTCCAAGCTCCGTTGATGCCTCTGAAAAGCGCGACGCCGCCGAAATTGAGAAGCAGGTGGAAGACCAACCCATATGCGAGAAGTTTCCATTCCTTCCGGAAAATCCAGTAGGGCGTGAGAATCAGCGCAAAGAGTTTCAGACTGATCGCGCAAGCCCAAAGCAAGGCGCCGCCGACGCGGCCTCCACGATGACTTTTTATCCAAGAAGCGTAGAGCATGAGTAGGCACCAGAGATTGACCTGTCCAAGCTTCAACTCGTCCCGGAGCGGAATCGCCAGCGCCGCGACAATGCCAAGCAAAACTGCAAAACGTTTCCATGAAAATTCGGAGATCTGTCGCGCGATTCCGAGATACAAGAGAAGAACCACGAAGATCGCGAGCTCAAAGCCCCAGTTAACCCAGCAAAGATCGTGGAGGGGGGCGATTTTCGAGATTCCCGCGAGTAAGGCCGCGACCGCAGGCGCGTACTTGAACTGATAATGACCCACGACATCGTAGACCGTGTGGCCCGCGGCCATCTTATATCCGGCATCGACGTAGACCGAGAAATCGCTGAAGTTCGGAAATTGTTTTTTGTTGAAGATCGGGACCGCGATCGCCGCGACGACCAGAGCGAAACGTGCGATGGAGCGAAGCGCGTGTTTCATTTCTCACTCGAAGTGCCAAAGGCACGAGTCCAAGCGTTCAGTCCATGTAACATATGCTCTGCCGCGACCACTTTCTCAAAAAAAATTGTCTCGGACGTGTCCTCTCGGAGTTCCGGCGGAGCGGCTTCGAAAAGCGGATCGTGTTTATCGTCGTTCTTGTAGCAACGTCGACCGACCTCCAAAGATACATAGTAGCAGGACTTGTCGTGGACGCGATAACTAACCTGCTCGCGTCCGTCGGTATAGACCCAAGGCGATCCCTCGTGCGCGGCCATAAGATTGTGACCGAGATAATGTGCAGGCATGGGCGCTCCCGCCAAGGCCGAGATGGTCGCCGCGACGTCAATTTGATGGACGGGAAGGGTGATCACCTTTGGTTTAAGCCCGAGCGTGATCAAAGCGAGCGGCACGCGAAAATTACTTTCGATCAGCTGAGTATGACTGAGTCCCTCCGGGGCCGTGTCATTCATGGAGTGATCTGCCATCATGACGATCACCGTATCTTTCATCCAGGCTTTTTTCGATAGCGCATCGAAAAGGAGACCGAAAGAATCATCCCAATAGCGAAGCCGCGACATGTATTGGTCATAGAGTCGATCGCTGACGGGACGAAGTTCGTGCGGAGCGCTCGAGGGCAGTGTGAGCCCCCACGGATGATGGGTGCCCACGTTGATTGTGTGGACAAAAAAAGGTCTGTTCGAAAAACTCATCAGAAAAACGAAGACCCAGGGCACCGGTCCTCGACTCAGATTTCGACGCATGCAAGTCATTGAAAGCCTTCCCGCTACTTTTGGCAAGTCGGAGGAATGGGCTATAGTGAACTCATGTCATCTCCACGCAAGCGCGTCCGCGATCTCGGACTCAAAATTGGTAACTTCAGTCCCGGCCCACTCAACGCCATCACCGATGTCGAAGGCGTCTTAGTCGGTCATTCCACCATTATCGAAGGCGATGACGTGCGCACCGGCGTAACCGCCATTCTTCCCAACAAGGGCAATAGCTACGAGGAACGCGTGGTCGGCGGAGGTTTCGTTCTCAACGGAGCGGGAGAGGTTTCGGGACTCACTCAGATCATGGAATGGGGCCTGATCGAAACACCCATCCTACTTACCAATACGATGTCGACGGGCTCCTGCTCGGATTCCCTCGTGCGCTACATGCTTAAAAAATACCCCGGCATCGGCAACCGTCACGACGTCGTGATCCCCGTCGTCGGAGAATGCGACGACTCCTGGCTCAATAATATTTCTCGTTCTGTGCTCCGCTACGAACATGTCGAAAAAGCGATCGAGTCCGCGTCCAGCGGACCCGTCGGCGAGGGTAGCGTCGGCGGAGGCACCGGAATGATCACCTGCGATTTCAAAGCGGGCATCGGAACTTCGTCGCGCGTGGTTCCAGTATCGGATGGCGTATCGTTTACTCTCGGAGTTCTGGTGATGAGCAACTTTGGAGAAATGCGAGATCTTTGCTTCGACGGACTTCATGTTGGAGCACGTCTTGATTCCCAGTTCCGCGATACGATCCGTCGCCGCGAAAACTACGGCAGTATTATCGCCGTTCTCGCGACCGACGCACCCGTGACGAGTAATCAGATCAATCGACTCTCCAAACGTGTCGCTCTCGGTATCGGACGCGTCGGATCCTACGCCGCGCACGGCTCCGGCGAGATTATCCTCGGCTTCTCGACCGCCAACAAGGTTCCGCGCAAGATTCAAGGCGACATCGCCCCATTGAAACTTCTCTTGGACACGAAACTCAATGCCTTCTATGCCGCCGCGATTGAAGCCACCGAAGAAGCGATTCTCAACTCTCTCTGCATGGCGGGCGATATGAAAGGCTTTAGTGGAAGCTTCGCTCCCGGCATTCCGCTCGACCGGGTCGAAGACATTCTCCGAAATCCCGGTGGACTTATCCGATGAGTGACTCCCTTTCGGCGTGGGACATTCAGAAATACGATATCGTGATCCGCGAGCATCATTTAGATTCTTACGGGCACGTCAACAATGCGATGTATCTGACCCTACTCGAGGAAGCTCGCTGGGAATTCATCACGGCCGGTGGATACGGTTACCATACTGTCCACCACAATAAAAAAGGTCCCGTGGTTCTGGATGTCTACCTCAGCTTCAAAAAAGAGCTCCGACTTCGTGAGACCATCACCATTCAGTCTCAAGTCGTCGAATATCCCTCTAAGGTTGGAACGCTCAAACAAACGATACTCGATGCTGCGGGCCAAGAGTGCGTGAGCGCGGTGATGAAATTCGGATTTTTCGATTTGGAAGCGCGCCGACTGTTGATGCCCACTCCAGAGTGGCTCAAGGCACTCGGTCAGAACAGCCGCTAGAAACCGAGTCCTTTCGCGAAAGTCATTACGTAGGACAGGAAGAGTTGGCCATGAGGACTCGTCGTCGACGATTCGTAAATTCCCGCTCCGATATAAAGCGTGTGGAAATCCCAGGATTTTTGGGCGATCACACCGTAAGTCTTGCTGTGCGAAGACGTTTTCTGAGCTTCGATCGTGTCGTAGAAAGCAAGCGTCTTGAAATCTTCTCGCCAGCGCAGTCCGCCCAGTAGTTCCCAGTGGCGCATTTCGTCGCCGCTCGAACGCACGATCAGACTCGTATTCTCATCCGCAAGAAAATCGTTCGTGGCCTCGGTTGCCGAGATCCAGGTGTATTCCAGTTTCACGCGCCCGAAGTAAGGACCCGCACCGAAATAGAGAGGCGTCGCGAGCGAGGTGCGCGTGATCGAGCCCGAGCACTGGAGAGTCGCGCAATCCAAAGTTGAGATATCGTCGAGACGTCGGTTACCCCAACCGGACTTCAGTTCAAGACCCCAGAAGGATATAGGGAATACCGAGAGCTTCGCTTCGAAGTTGTTAACGACTCCCGAAGTTTGAACGCGTGCGCCTACGCGTGTGAATCCGTAAGCGATGCCCGAGGTATCTCCCCAGGCAGGCACGCTGTATCCGCCCTGGAGGCCGAGAGCCGCGCCCCAAGGATAGGTGCGCAACCCGGCATCGAAGCTTGCGTCCCAGAGCTGAGCGTGGGCCGCCTGCGTCGCGAGAATCAGAAGAGCAATCAGTGAAATCCGTTTCACGCCGAAAACTCTCAATCCTTTTCCGCTTGAGCGGCGAGTTTCTTGCGAAGTGCGATATGTTCACGCGCTCTTTCGGATTCACGAAATTCTTTTTCCGTCGATAGTTTTAGACGCGGAACGGGCAGAGCCTTGCCGTTCTTGTCGATCGCCACAAAGGTCAGGTAGGCCTGCGTGCATTTGGCGCGTTCGCCTTTGATCGGATTTTCTTTCCAGACGTCCACGCGAATCTCCATCGAGGTGCGACCGACGTAGACCATACGGCCGACCAATATCACGTGATCTCCCAGCGATACGGGCGCGAGGAAAGTAAGGCTGTCAATACTCGCCGTCACCACTTCGGAATTCGAATGAAGCTGTGCCGTCATGGCGGCGATCTTATCAATCCACGACATCATCTGACCGCCAAAGAGACGTCCGTCGGCGTTGATCTGATCAGGCATAACGAGTTTTCGAGAACGCGTTTCGGTTTCGTCGGGAGTTTTCTCGAGTGCGCTCATGTCAGGGCTTCTTCTTCTTTTCCGCATCGATTTTTTCCGAGACGGTCTTGATGCGCTGAATTTGAGCGGGAGTCAGTTTCGAAGCGAAAGCTTCGGGATGTTTCATGGCTTCCTCAACGAGTGCCTGAAGCTTATCGGGATCGCCATTGGCTTGCTGAACGAGGGCCGCGGTGATGTCGGACGTGATCGCATAGATCTCTTCAGTATTGGCCTGATTGCCGCCGAGTTCGCGTACGCTTTGATCAGTTTTTGCCGCTTCGGTGCTTGATTTGATCGTCTGTTGTCGAAGCGATGAATGAGTTAAAATCTTCTGGGTTTCTTCGAGGGACTGCTGCGTTTGTTCCTCGGTCTGAGCACCGGCAAATGAGGCCATGCCGAACGCGGCCAGAGAGAGCGCAAAAAAGGTGGGGTTCAGCCTCTTGAAAGACATCATGCTTTTATCTTACGCGCCGACATCGATGAGCAAAAGGGAATATTCCGTAAAATTTTGGTTCTCAGGTCTCTTCTTCGGCGGGGCTCTCGAGCATTTCCGGGCTCTGCAACGGTCGCGCCTGGATATCGATTAATTCGGGATTCTCAAGCACCATTGTGGGATCGTCGACAGCAAGATCCTTGAACTTGCGTGCACCGGTAAGCACGCGCGTCTCGAGCGAACTCACGGCCTTGTTGTAACTGTCGACGGCATTGTTGAGATTCTTGCCGACCTGCGAAACGTGGCCGCTCATCGTGATGAGACGCTTGTAGAGATCCTTGCCGAGCTCCGAAATTTTCTTCGAATTCGCCGCCAGCGCTTCCTGGCGCCACCCGTAAGCGATCGCCTTCATCAGCGAAATCAGAGTCGCCGGAGTTGCGGGAATGACGTTGTTCTTGAATGCGAACTCGATGAGTTCGGGATCGCTCTCGATCGCGGACTGATAGAAATTCTCACCCGGAAGGAACATGATCACGAATTCTAGATTGTCTTCGAACTGAGCCCAGTAGGATTTTCGGGAGAGATCTTGGATATGACCCTTTACGAGGCGAGCGTGATGCTGCATGCGCTCCTGCTTTACGCTCTCGTCGGTAGCTTCCATCGATTCGAGGTACGCGGAAAGAGGCGCCTTGGCGTCGATGATGATCGTTTTGCCCTGCGGAAGTTTGATGATGACGTCGGGGCGCAGTCGGCCTTCTTCGGTTTCCACCGAAGCTTGCTCTTGGAAATCGCAATAGTTGAGCATGCCCGCGAGTTCGATCACACGACGAAGTTGTGTCTCACCCCAGCGTCCGCGAACGCGCGGATTGGCAAGCGCACGCACCAAATTCTGCGTTTCGGAACGCAACTGCCCCTGAGCTTCGCCCATGGAGCGCAGCTGTTGGGTCAAGGATTCGTAGGCACCGACTCGGGCCTTTTCGATATCCTGGATTTTCGCGTCGAATTTCGACAGGCTTTCTTGGACGGGTTTCACGAGTCCGGCGATGCTGATCTCGCGCTTTTCGAGATCTCCTTTTGCCATTTCATGCAATTTCGAAAAGCTGCTTTGTGCAAGTTCGAGGAAACTTGTATTGCTCTGCTGAAGTGTTTCGGAGGCGAGGGCCTTGAAGCTGTTGCGCAATTCTTCGCGCGCTTTCTCGAAATCTAGAAGCCGCTGCGACGACAGCTCTTTCTCTTTGCTGAGAAGAGTCTCAAGCTCGGACGAGCGAGACAAAAGACTTTCAATTTTTCCTTGAAGCGCCTGATTTTCTTCCGTTTTCTTAACA
>JBDSDI010000264.1:0-10541 GCA_039920645.1 Bdellovibrionota bacterium
GACACGAATGTTCCCGCCGATGTTAAAAAAACGAGCCTCGTAGAAAATTTTTCTTATTCGCTCAATGCTCGCAAGATCATCGCGCGCCTCAACGTGGGATACGACAATCGCGATCAACCCGAGGCGAAGACCAGTAGCTATTGGTCGCAACGCGCAGCTGATCTTCAGCTTCTCGGCTTACGTGTCCAAGTCGCCAACATTCACGTCGGCACGACGCTTCTGATGCAGGGCAAAGCTCTTTGGAAAGTTCTCCAAGAGCGGAAGCTCGTCGATGCGAACGAAGAAAAACTCCTCGCTCTGGCGATCACTCATTCTCTCGGAGACTGGGACGCTACCCTGAAGGATTCCGCTCAGGTGGCAATTCCGGTTTCGGATTGGTTTCAGTCTGATGCCATCTGGTGGAGCTCGTGGCTCCAAGGCGTAAAGAAAAGTCTTCCCACGAGTTTCAGCAGCAAGGGGCTTCCGGCCGAAATGGAACTCGTCGACAAGATCCGTCAGGCCTACATCTCCGATGATCCTCAGATGGCGACCTGGCTCCTGCAGACCGCCTCGGTCGAGCCGGACTCTCCGTATCTTTGGTATGCTTCCGCGCAGATTAATTGGCGTAAGAGTCAGAACGTGCAGGTTCAGAACGCGTACCGCGATTTCATCATTGGCCTCGGGGCTCTCTCCCTCTACCCTCCCGCGATTCAAATCGCGTATTGGACGCAGTTCGCCGACTTCTTACGTTCTTATGCGCGTGCCGAGACCTATCGCCGTGCGCTGGATAATATTGATTTACTTCGCGGCGGCGATATTTCCGTCAAGGGCAAGACCCAGAAGCAGTGGTGGGACATCGGCGACGACGGTCTGAATGCCAAAGATATCGCCGATGAAATTCTCGCGCGTTCATCGAGTGGAATGCTCAATGCGCGCGACCAAGCCGCCCTCGAAGTCTTAGGGTCGAGTCTCGACAAAGGCTCCCAATATCTTTTCGTCGTCGGGACACACCTCGCATTCGAGGGGGAGTGGACCAGTGCGCTCGCTGTTTTCGACGGTATTCTTCAGAGAGATCCGAAAAATACGGATGCCCTTTTCGGAAAGATTTGGGCGCTCGGACGCCTCTTTCGTTTCTCGGAAGCTCAAGATACGTACACGTCGCTCGTGAGAGCTTCGTTGGGCTCAATAACGCATCTTCGCTCCAAAGCGCTCATTCATTTCATGGGCCGCGAGTATCTCGAAGCTCATCGGATTCTCAACGATTACCTCAAGCAAGCCCCCACCGACGCATGGGCGCACTACTTCGAGGCCGAAGTTTTCCTGGCCCAGGAAAACTATCTCGAATGCATCAAGTCTGCGAACCTCGCTAAGCTGACGGGAAAAGGGGAGCTTCAGTTCCGTTCCGAACAGACCTTCTTCCGCTGTCGCGTAAAAGGCGGGGTGGGTATTCGCGATTCGCTCGATAGTATCGCCAAAGAGATTAAGCTCAGTCCGGACAGTCTTCCCCTTCGCATTCTCTACATCGATCTGATGCAGGAAAGTCATCTCTACGAAGATGCGATTCGTGTTCTAGACGACTCACTGAAATACTTCCCTTTCTCTAGCAAACTGAAGCTTGCTGCCGGAAATCTCTACGACAGCCAGGGGATGCCCGGAAAGTCTCTCGACTATTATTCGCAGGCCGAGAAACTCGATCCAACTCTCGCCGAGCCCTGGGTTCGCATCGGTCAGGCCCTGCTGAAACAAGACAAGTTCGTCGAAGCCGCCAAGAACTTCGAAATCGCGGCTCGCGTTCAGCCCACCTATCCCGAGATCTATCTTTTTGCCGCTCGCGCCTACGAGAGCGCCGGTATGATCGACGAAACTGCTTCGAGTTACGCCAAGGAGATCCAGGAGAGACCCTCGGCTGTGGGAACTTTCGTTGAAGCGGCCGAGTTCCTTCTCAAAAACAACGCTCCTCAGAAGATTCCCGAACTTTATCGTCGCTTTCAAACCGGCGGTTTCGAAGAGGATCCCCGCGCCCTGGTTCGCCTTGCGCAAGCCTACAATGTCATGAACGATCTCGAGAACGCGAAGGCGTATGCTTCGCGGGCAGTCGCCGGAAATCCGGACAACCCTTACGCCAATCTGATCCTGGCGAATATCTTGGATCGCGCGGCCGATTACAATCTTGCCAAGCGCTACTACGAATCTTACCTTAGACTGATGCCCCTTGCCGAAGACCGCGATTCTCTCAAGGATCGTCTCAGCAAGCCGCCGTATTCGAACTGATCGAAAGAATAAAGGAGTGCCCCATGTTGGACTGGAGAAGAATCGTAAAAGACGAAGCCGCGTTCGTGAAAGCGCTAGAATCACGTAGCGTCGAGTCCTCCAAGGCATCGGACACTTTTCAAAAAATTTCTCAGGTCTCCAAGAAACGCAGCGAAGCTCTCGCCAAGGCGGACCAGCTGAAGGCCGAGCGTAACCAAAGCTCGCAAGCCGTTTCGCAAATGATGAAGGCCGGGCAAAAGACCGAAGCGCAGGCGCTTATCCAAAAAGGCAAAGAACTCGGTTCCGAAATTGAACGCATCGAAGCGGAAGCGAATGGCATTGAAAGTGAATTCACCTCGATCCTCGAGATGGTTCCGAACATGCCCGACGCCTCGGTCCCCGTCGGCAAGAGCGAAAAAGACAATCCCGTTATCCGCAGCTGGGGCGAGCCTCGCAAATTTAGCTTTCAGCCGCGCACGCACGATAGCGTCGGCGAAAAGCTAGGCCTCTTGGATTTCGATCGCGCCTCTAAAATTTCCGGGGCGCGCTTTGCATTCTTGCGCGGGCCTCTCGCGCAACTCGAACGCGCTCTCGCGAGCTTTATGCTCGATCTGCATCGCCCCAAGGGCTATCAAGAAATCAATCCACCGTATCTCGTTTCGGCCGAGACGATGTACGGTATGGGACAATTCCCGAAATTCAAAGAAGACGTTTTCGGAGTTGCGGGTCAGGATAAGTTTCTCATTCCGACGTCCGAAGTTCCCGTCACGAGTTTTTACCGAGACGAGATCCTTGCCGAAGAAGAACTGCCGATTAAGTTCATGGCCTTCTCACCATGCTTCCGTTCGGAGGCCGGTTCTTACGGCCGCGATACTAAGGGACTTATTCGTCAGCATCAGTTCCATAAGGTGGAGCTCGTGAAGTTCGCGCACCCCGACACGAGTTTGCAGGAACTCGAGAGCATGGTCGCCGACGCCGAGCTGGTCCTGAAAAAACTCGAGATCCCCTTCCGCACGATTCTGTTGTGCACGGGCGATATGGGCTTCAACTCGCGCAAAACCTATGACATCGAAGTCTGGCTGCCGGGCTCGATGGCCGAGGGTGATTCGAAAACCTTGGGCTGTTATCGCGAAATTTCATCGTGCTCCGACTGCGGCGACTTCCAAGCACGACGCGCGCAGATCCGTTTCAAGGGCAAGGCTTCGAAGTCCACTCAATACGTTCACACGCTGAACGGCTCGGGTCTCGCTGTCGGCCGTACGCTCGTCGCGGTCCTTGAGAACTATCAACAAGAAGACGGCTCCGTCGTTATTCCTGAAGTCCTTCGCCCCTACATGGGGGGGCTGGCCGTTATCCAATGAGACTGAAGACCTCACCCGATCGCGACTGGACCCCCTACATGAAGCGCGCTCTTGAGCTCGCTAAAGAGGGCGAAGCTCTCGGGGATATTCCGATCGGCGCGCTCGTTGTCGATGCGACCGGCACGATCATCGCGGAAGCCCATAACGAACGCGAGATCAACAAAGACCCGACCTCGCATGCCGAGATCTTGGCCCTGAAGCGCGCTTCGATCGCCCGTGGCGAGTGGCGCATGGTTGGCTGCACGCTGGTCGTGACACTTGAGCCCTGCGTGATGTGCTCCGGTGCCCTGTCCCTGTCCCGCGTTGACCGTGTTGTTTACGGCGCGAGCGACCCCAAAGCCGGGGCGATGGGTTCCATTTATGAGATCCACGGGGACAAGCGTCTGAACCACGTTATCGACGTGATTCCGGGAGTTTGCCTGGAAGACTGCCGCGACATGCTCCTTAGTTTCTTCCGTTCAAAACGGGACAAAACTAGGACTTGATAAGCTCTCGCGAATGCTTTAACAACGACCGCTAGAGTGCACCCATAGCTCAACTGGATAGAGTACCAGACTACGAATCTGGGGGTTGTTGGTTCGATCCCAGCTGGGTGCACCATTTTTTCTTAGCGAAAAAATATTCGGAACACCAAAAAATTTAAACTTTTGATAAGAGACGGGCGACGCTATTCTCAATCTCATGAAAAACTTTATTCTGGGTTTTGTTTTGATCATACTCTCGGCTTGCGCGTCGCCTTCGACGCAGTCAGCAGATCGCAGTCGAGAGTCGACGATGGCAAGTATCAGCGCTGAGCAGCCTGCAATCAAACGGTGCTGGAATTCAAAAAAAGACAAAACCGAAGGCCGCGTTGTGGCAACCTATTCGGTCGAAGCCAATGGTGGCATTCATGATGTGAAAATTTCTGAGAGCAGCTTCAAGGACGAGAAGTTTCATCACTGTATTCTGGAAGCTCTGAAGAAAACGAAATTCGACGCCACTAAAGACGGATCGACAAGAGAAATCGTCTATCCGTTTATCTTTAAGCCTTAATGGAAGCGATCTTAAAGAGCATCGAGCTTTTGCGGGAAAAGGTCCCTTCGTTTGACAGCTATCCTTACTCGATTCCGGCGATTCGCAGCTTAGGAAAAATCGAGATGCATCCGCGGGTCACTTACCTCGTCGGCGAGAACGGCTCGGGCAAGTCGACGCTCTTGGAGGCGGTGGCGATCGCGGCGGGGAACAATCCGGAGGGTGGCGGGAAGAGCCTACGGTTTACTACGGAGTCTTCGCATTCGGAACTCGCGCGATCTCTGCGGCTGGCACGGGGTGCGCGGCGCGAACGGGATTCTTATTTTTTACGCGCAGAAAGTTTTTATAACGTTGCTTCGAAAATCGACGAACTCGACAAGGATCCGGATGCTCTTGGGCCACCGATCATTTTATCTTACGGCGGAGTGTCGCTTCACAAGCAATCGCACGGAGAGTCGTTCTATAGTCTTTTTATGAATCGCTTCGGTGCGAACGGACTCTATTTTCTCGACGAGCCCGAGTCGGCGCTTTCTCCTGCGCGACAACTCGCATTTCTTTCGAGGCTCCATGATCTGTGCAATCAGGGCGCTCAGTTCGTAATCGCGACGCATTCACCAATTCTCATGGGTTATCCCGACGCAAAGATTTATGCGGTCTCGCAGTCTGGAATCGCGCCCGTCGACTACGAAGACACGGAGCACTATCGCGTGACAAGAGATTTTCTTCTTCGCCGAGACAAGATGCTCGGCGAACTCTTGCGGGACTGATCGCGGAGTTGAAAAGCGCGCGTTTATAGCAATGCTATAGAGCGGCGGATTTTTAGATCAACCCCATCTTCTTCAAGAGGGCGTTGTATTCGATGCCCGAGTTTTTTCGGATGATGGCTGGAAAAGAACAGCCCTGGTCTCGCAGAGACCTCTCGTCCGCATCGCGAGGAGGATTCTTCTTGAAGAGGGCGCAGGTTTTTTCGAAAGCGGCGGCTCCCTCGACGCGTTTTGAAGCATCGACGACAGGAACGGCGCCTTGCCTATTCTTGATCAGAAGACCCCCGAGGTTGAAGCACGCAAGAGCTTCGCCGAGGCCGCAGGCCTTTTTATAGTACTCGATACCTTTGGGCTCGTTGTCGCGGTCTTGGGCCTCGGTGACGCCGAGGTTGTAACACGCCAGCGCGTCGGGCTTTTTCCCGTTACAGAGCGCGATCCATTCCCTTTCTTGGGCCGGGTCGGCGAATCCACTTTTGGGTGGCAATGTCTCGGCTTGGGAGGCCGTTGCGAAGAGGATGGCGATGGTCACGATGAATTTCATAGATCCGTTTTAGCCTGTCCGCGAAAGAATGCCACCTGACCAGACGCAGGGCACTATTTTTGTGATGATATCTCCACTGCAACTTCAGCGTTTCTTGGTCGAGCTTTTAAGCCATCTTCCGAAGAGTTCTACATGGACACACGAATTCAAGAAAATCAGCAACTCGACAATAACCATGTGCCTTTCCGCGTCCTCCTCATGGAGCGCTCAGAAGAAAGTCGCGCCGCATACGTGCACATTTTCGAAGAGCTCGGCGCCGACGAGATCGACGTTTCGAAAAGTTTCGCTTCCACTTTCCAGAAACTCGCCGTCGAAAAGGCCCCCTACGATCTCATCGTCTTGGACGAAGCGTTCTGGGTCGACAAGCGCATCGGACTCAGGCTCTGTCGCGCGGTTCGCAATAACGAGAACTACGAGCATACCGCGCTCATTATGATCAGCGACGACTGTAACAGCGCACTGATCGAAGATGCTTTCCGCTCGGGCATCGACGAGTTTCTTCCGAAGTACACATCGCTGAAAGAGTTCAAGCAACTCTCGCGCTCTGCGGTCGAAGAGCGTCGCAATGCGACGCTCGCATTATAGGCGCCCTATTGGTAACCGAGTGCGCCCTGTTGGTTGCAGTTTCCTAAGCGCAGCGTTGTTCCGTCCAGGGAATAGGAAGCGGTGAGCGGCGTGCCAACGAGACACTGGTTCGAGCCCGTTCCGGTCGTGAGCGGAGCGTTGTAATAGCCACAGTCGATCGTTCCATAGTCTCTGGAGCACGATGAGGTGTAGGTTCCGGCACTGTCATTACCCGTGAGCACCATCGTGCAGGTGCAATGACCGCTGGGATCCCAAAAACTTGCGGTAAATGAGGAGCCATCGGAAACTGCGTTGAGCATATCGGCGCTAAAGGCTCCGACTTCCCACAGCGACGCAAGTGCCTTGGCAGAGGTCCCGCCGGCTTCGTCCGCAGCAGCCCCGCCAGCGACAGCGCCCGCGTCGCGCTTGAGCACGCATCCGCCATTCATAAAGAAAGTCGCCAGTAAGACTAAGCGGAGTGTTTTTGTTTTCATCTTTTCTCAGCTTCGACTTTTGAGGGAATAAACTCAAATCAAGATTGAAACGTGCCTTTAAAATTTGGAATTTTAATAATTAAAGCGCGTGCCTTCGCTTAAAATAAAACCCTTTTTAGAAAAGGCACGCGTCTCATTATTCAAATTCAAAACTAAATACTTGAGCGGCCGCGGGTCAGCGCAACGACGAGCACGATCATCAAAAGCAGGCCGATGCCGCCACCAGGACCGTAACCCCAATGGGCACTGTAGGGCCAGACAGGGAAAGCGCCGATAAGCAAAAGGACCAAGATGAGGACGACAATGTTGTTCATGAGATCTCCTTGCCTGAAAGGTTAGCAAAACGCGTGCCTTCACGTTGGGACAGTTTACCCCGTCACTGCGTCTTGAGTTTTGGACAAAAAAGGTCAAAATTTTAGGAATGCTCAAGCGTGGTGTGCTTTTCGGAGTTCTTCTCTTCCTTGGATCTGCCCGGGCTGCGGGTAAATCCGACTTCCTCAGTCTCTGCACTCAAACAATGGAGGAGCGCGGCGAAAGCGCCGGCTTCTGCAAGCAATTCGCGCAGAAATTCTTCGGTGGAGCCAAGGCCAAGAACGCGGTGACCATCATTAGTCCCGTCGACGTGGGTGCTCCGAAAATGTCGGTCGACCCGAAAGTCCAGTACGTGATCTTTAATGACCCGAACTATCTCGTGGGCGTGGCCTACTGCTACTTCGTCTTCCGAGGCTGGGTCGACACGACGAAAGTCACGCCCGACAGCATCGCGCTCAGCAGCAGTGGATTTTCCATTCTCAACGAGGACATCACGGCTTATCAAAAATGGATCACGAGCGACAACGCCGGCCAGAGCTGTCGCGCGCTCGTCGAAAAAGAATCCGGCGTTCCCACCACGAATCTCGCCCAGGTCTTGGGCGGACATGCGGCCTTTATCGGGCTCAACCCTCTCGCCTCCGTCAAGAACGGCCACATCGGCTTCGACGAGATTCACGATGACCTTCGGTTGACGATGAACCACGAACGCATCCATGCTTTCCAGGTTCTCTGCCCGACGCTCGAAGCCTGGGGACAACAGATGTGGAAAGAACTTGCGCCCGAAGAGCAAGCGAAGTTCCCCGTCGTTTACCCCAGCTATAACTGGAAAGATCTTAAAGTCGCCGGTCGCGAGTACGTCGCGTTTTCCTTCGAGACAAAGCCTCTAAAAATTTCCGAACACGTCGGCAAGTGCAAGCTCCGCTAGCGCGCAAAGGCGGTTAAGCGGCGAGCTTTGTTTTTTTCAGGTCGAGGAAAAGACGTTCGTCCGACGACAGCACTTTTACGATATCGAGCACCAGGATGAGCTCCTGATTGCTGCGGATCGCCTGGGGAACGAGCGTCGGATGATTCTGCGAATTGGCCACGGGGGGCGTATCAAGAACGCTGCTGGGCTCGGGGCTTACGACCGAGTTGATCGAGTCGACGACGACGCCCGCAAAGGTTTCGTTGATGCGACAGATGATCACCGCGGTATCGTGGGAGAGCGAGGGTTCGAGGCCGATGCGGATGCGCAGATCGACGAGCGTAATGATCTCGTCTCTCAACGTCATGAGGCCGAGCATGTGTGGAACGTCTTGGGGTAGGGGCGTGAATTCGGGGAAGCCCACGACTTCGCGCACGTTCTCCAGACCGATCGCGAATTCGCGACCGTCCAGGGTGAAGCTTAGGAAGCGACCTGAAGAATTCTCAGAGCTCATCATAATCAGGCAGCCTTTCTCGATTTGGAGCGAATCAGCGCGCGGAACTTCTCGCGAGGATCTTGCGAGAGCTGCGCCTCAGCGTCATGTTCTAGCGGACGAACCGTAGCCACGGTCCACTTCTGACCTTTGTAGGTGTTGTATCCACGCGAGGTCGAATAGCCGTAAGCGAAGTCGCGCTTTTCTTTTTCATCGCGTTCTTTCACAAATCCTTGGGGACCGTGTTGAACTTTGAAAAGACTCAGGTGAGCGTAGCTCTTCTCGAGCACGCCGCTTCCGTCTTTGGATCCCACGACCTGTCCCTTGCCGTTAAAGAGATAGGTCGCGCTCTTGGAGTCGGCGATGGTGGCGCGGATAATTTGGTCGAGGAAGCTGCAGTTGAAGCGACTACAAATCACGCCGCGGATTTGTCCTTGGGCGTCGTAGACGGGCGCGCTAAAGGTGATGACGGGACACTTCAGCGTTTCGGAAACGTAGATGTCACTGTAGTAGATCGAACCGGCAGCCGCCGACTTGAACCAATCCTTCGATGCGAAGTTATGGCCGTGTACGCTGCGGTTGATTGCGGTCGCGATGACTTTGCCGGAGAGATCGAGCACGTAGATGTCGTGGTAGACCTCGTAGATACGGTGGATGTTTTCGAGGAGCGAAAGACAGACGTCTTGCGAGACGCTGCCTTCGAGCAGGCTCACGATCTTATCGAAGGTCGACCACGCTTGAATGTCGCAGTAACGCTCGAAAAGGTTGCGATCGACTTTGCTCATGGCATCGCAGGCCGCGTCGACGAGACGAACCGACATCGATTGATCGACGGCGGATTTCAGCGCGTGCGAGGTATCGTTCACCTTGTCGACAAACTCGAGACTCTTCTTGGCGAGATGCGCGACTTCGTTGGCGATGATCGAGAAACCTTCGCCATCCGCACCCGCAAGACCTGCTTGAATGGACGCGTTCACCGCGAGCAGTTTTACGGCGCGATTGTTGGCGTTAACCGCGTCGACCACGAGTTCGATTTCTTTCATAGAGTCTTTGAGTTGGAGACCGATCTTCTCGGACTCGATGCGAGGGTCGGCCGCTTCACCGACCACGGCAGCGATGGCGCGGTTCGCGGTGGCTACAATTTTCGACTGGGCGGGAATTGATCCGAGACGCGTCGTGACGAGACACGACCAGCCCTTGCCGCGATAGGCGTTGTAGCCTTTGGTGTGGCTGAATCCGGTCACCGTGGCGTCGCCGTTCCGTGCGCGTTCGACGCTGAAGCCACAAAGTTTTTCGAGCGCGGACTCGCCGGCAAGCGACCAATCCATGCGATCATTGAGAATCAGATAGTTTTTCAGGGACGCGATCACGAAGCCTGTGTCGTCGATCACGCTCGCGTTCACGTTGGGTTCGTAGCCTGCGCTCTTGATCATTTCGAGCGCGTAGTTCCAGTCGAAGCAGTTGCAGAGCACGCCGATGTGCTGGCCGCTCTCGTCGGTTACGGGTGCGACGTAGAAGAGCGAAGGGGTTTTGAGGGTCTTGCTGTTGTGGAGCGCGGTGACGCTCATCTCGCCCTTGATTCCTTTTTTGAACCAATCGCGATCTTTCCAGTTCTGGCCGATGAAATCGCTTCCGCAAGCGGCGGCGATCACGTTGCCGTTCATGTCGAGCAGGAACGAGTCGAGATAGACGACGTAAATGCTGACGAGTTTGTTGAGGAGGTAGCTCGCTTGATCCCCTTGGAGATTGAGCGAATCGACGCCGGCATCGGAAGCGGCATCCTTGGAGGAATGATTGCTGTTGGCCTGCTGGGCCGCATTTTTGATGATGTCGAAAGTCGCCCACGCCTGAACATCGCAGTTTCTCTC
>JBDSDI010000265.1:0-11671 GCA_039920645.1 Bdellovibrionota bacterium
CGAACGACCAGGTAGAAGTCTTCGCCCGCGTCGCCTTGGCGGAAAACGATCTCTCCCTTTTTCATCTTTCGAAGTTCGCCCGCCTGGATAAAGAGGCTCAAAGCCTCGGCAGGAACGTTGGAAAAAAGCGGCGTCGAAGAAAGATACTGCGCAAGGTAGATGCGTTCATTCAAAAGACCGCGCGACTTCTCATCGCCAAAGTCCTGCATGCACTGGGAAAAAATATCTGAAGGAATCGCGAGCAACTGCACTTCGGTCTTGGCGAAGACGTCGGCTCCGCGTCGCCCCCCTTGTCGGAGCGCGTTCTCTCCGAAGACCGAACCTTCCCTCAAAACGCAGACGCGGCTGCTGACTCCCTCATCGGATTGGACGTAGACGGAAACCTGGCCTTTGAGGAGAGCGAAAAATTCTTCGGCCTTGTCGTCTTGGTGAACGATAAAAGTTCCGGGGACCAGGTGAGCCAAGCGAGATTTTTCCGCAAGGCACGAGAGAGCTTCGCGCGAAAAATTCTCGAAGAAATGCATTTTTGAAAGCTCTCTAGCAACGGCATCACTTGAAAGCGTCGTGTTCGTTTTTCGAGGATTTTCCTCAAGGACTTCGTCCTCATCGTAAACACGCGAGAGATCCTGAAGTGCGCCTTCGAGCATGCCGATATGGGTAAGGAGATTGAGAAAGCTGAGAATCTCGTGGAGTGGAAGGGATTTTTGAGTAGCGGCGACACACGAAAGGAATTCAGTAAGATTCAAAGTTCCGTCGAGCAGCTCAATCCACGGAAGTTTATCAGCCTTCATCGTAACGTCGCGGGAGGATTTACTGTCGACGAGTTTGATGTGACTGGCGCTCAGCTCGATCTTAACCGAAGATTTAAGTTTGAGAGATAAACCAATATTCATGAGCCGCCATTCTCCACGAATTACTATAGCGACTATTTAAATTTTTGAAACAGGCGAGAGAAGCGTAAAGACAGAAGTTGATCCAAGCGCTTCAAGATCGCGGATCTGAAAATACAGTCCGGGTAGAGCGCCCTTGTTGAAAGCTTGCGGAAAATGGAGAGTGGAAGCGCCGCCAAGAAATTGTGTTTCGGTAAAGCTCCAGATCTCGTCGACGCAATGAGATTCAAGAAATACCTGCGCAAGCGTTGGGCCAGACTCGATCATGACGTCGTAGAGACCGCGGTCGTAACATTCCTTAAGAAAAACGTGGGGACCTGCACCACTCCAGATTTCCGTGGTTTTGGGATGGGACGCGAGACGGGTGCCTTCAAGATTTACGGATGAGGGATTGCGCGTGAACACGAAAACTTGAGGTTGGTGGGGAAGAAGACTGCCGTCGTGTTTACGAGCCGTCAGTTGGGGATCGTCTGCCCTCACGGTCGATGCTCCGGTGACGATCGCGTCGACGCGCGTGCGAAGCTGTTGGGCTTTGAGACGCGCTTCTTCGCTGGTAATCCACTGGGAGTCGCCCGAAGAACTTCTCCATCCTCCGTCCCAAGACGTGGCCATCTTGAGAGTCGCATGCGCTCGTCCATTGCGGTGGGCGAAGAGCCATTCCCGGTTCAAATTCTCTGCTTTGTCGGCAAGAACGCCGATCTCCGTTTTAATTCCGGCTGCGCGTAGTTTCTCAATTCCCTTGCCACGCACGAGAGGGAAAGGGTCTTCTACGGCTACGAAAACCTCGGCAACGCGCGCGGCGATCAGGGCATCGGCGCAAGGCGCCGTTCGGCCGTGGTGGGAGCAGGGTTCCAAGGTCACGGCCACGCGAGCGCCACGCGTATCGAGACCACGCTCGCGACAAAGATCGAGGACGCGTTTTTCGGCATGAGCTTCTCCCACGCGTTCGTGGTGAGCGTAGACGAGTTCGCCCGTTGTCGTTTCGAGAGCGCAACCGACCCGAGGATTGGGACGAACGTCGCGCGTGGAAAGATACGCTTCGGCCAGCGCGTAGCGCATGAGCTCTTCGGGAGCCCGGGAGGTTGCCACGATCAGGCCTCTCCCGAGGTTTCGCGCACGACAGGATCTTTCGCACTTTCCCGGTTTGATTCGGGCACGAGCAGATCGCGCATCCCTTCGATCATTTCTTCGACGTCGCGGAAGCGTTTGTAAACGCTCGCGTAACGGATGTAAGCGATCTCGTCGATGCCGCGAAGGGCACGCATGACAGCCTCGCCGAGTTCACGCGTCGTGACATGCTCCTGGTTGTTTTGAATGATGTTCCATTCGATCTCGGCGGCGACCTTGTCGATCTGGCTCGAAGCGACCGGGCGCTTGCCGCAGGAAACTTGCATTGCACGACGGAGTTTCTCGCGGTCAAAAGGCTCAAAGGTGTTGTTGCGCTTTTTTACGAGCGGCATCTCGATGTCGACGCGTTCCATCGTTTTCCAGCGTTTGAGACATTCAACACATTCGCGACGACGCTTAATGCCGATACCGTCGGGTCCCGGACGGGAGTCGAGAACTCGGGAATCTTGGTGACTACAAAAAGGGCAGTTCATATCTTCATCTTTCTCGGATCGCGGTTCAGCCGCGCTCTCCGGCGTAGATCGGGAAGCGGTTGCAAAGTTTCGCGACACGATCGTGGAGGGAATGAAGTTTGACGTCGTCGCCTTGGGCGAGAAGCGCGAGATCGATGCAATCGGCGATCTCCTGCATTTCGGTTTCGTTCATACCGCGCGAAGTAACGGCCGCGGTTCCGAGGCGCACGCCGCTCGTGACGAAGGGGCCGGTCGTGTCGAATGGAATCGTGTTGCGGTTGGCATTGATGCCCGCCTTATCCAAGACTTCCTGGGCGACTTTTCCCGTTACGCCTTTGGGAGTCAGGTCGACGACGAAGAGATGATTGTCCGTGCCGCCACTGACGATGCGGTAGCCTTTCTTTTCAAGCGCCGAAGCCATGGCTTTAGAGTTTTTTACGATCTGAGCGGCGTAGTTTTTAAAATCGGGTTCGAGCGCCTCTTTAAACATGATCGCCTTAGCAGCGATAATGTGCATAAGAGGTCCGCCTTGAAGACCGGGGAAAACAGCGGAGTCGATCTTCTTCGCGAAGTCGGGATGACACATGATCATGCCGGAGCGTGGACCCCGAAGCGTTTTGTGCGTCGTCGAGGTTACGATTTGCGCATGGGGGAACGGCGAAGGGTGTGCACCGCCGGCGACCAGGCCTGCGATGTGAGCCATGTCGACCATTAATATCGCTCCGACTTCGTCGGCGATCGAACGGAACGTAGGAAAGTCGATGGTGCGAGAATAAGCAGAGTATCCTGCGATGATGAGCTTAGGCTTATGCTCTTTGGCGAGCTTGCGAATTTCGTCGAGATCGAAACGTTCGGTGTCTTTGCGAACTCCGTAAGGAATAATTTTGAACCACTTACCCGAAAGGTTCACGGGCGAGCCATGGGTCAGGTGTCCACCATGATCGAGCGAAGCGGCCAAGATCGTGTCGCCGGGCTGAAGTAGTGCAAGGAAGACCGCCTGGTTGGCCTGAGCTCCGCTATGCGACTGCACGTTGACGTGAGGGATGAAATCGCCCTGGCGGAAAAGCTGGGCGGCGCGCTTACGAGCGAGGTCTTCGACGATGTCGACATATTCACAACCGCCATAGTAGCGCTTGCCAGGATAACCTTCGGCATATTTGTTGGTGAGAACCGTTCCCATCGCCTGAATGACCGCGCGACTCGTGTAGTTCTCGCTGGCGATAAGTTCCAGGTGATCACGTTGGCGGCCAAACTCGAGCTTCATCGCTGCGAGAATTTCGGAGTCCTTGGTGCTGATGTCTTCTTCGAAATGGCGAGTCATGAGTCGGCTTCCTTTGGGGGTTCGAGATTCAACACGTGGGTTTAGGGAGCTTCGCAAGTTGAGCGACGCGCTCGGCGTGTCGTCCTTCCTGGAAAGTGGCTTCGGTCCAGGCTTTTACGATATTCTTGGCTTCGTCGGACGTAAGAGACCTCGCCGCCAAACATAGAACGTTGGCGCGGTTATGCTCGCGTGAAAGGCGCGCCGTTTCTTCATTGCCTACGAGTGCCGCGCGAATTTCTGGATAACGGTTAGCAGCGATACTCACACCGATTCCCGACCCACAAATGAGAATGCCACAGGTTTCCGTGAGTGGAATTTTAGACGCAATCACAGCTTCGGCGAGTTTCTTGGCGTATTCGGGATAGTGAACGGACTCTTTGGAATGGGTGCCAAGATCTTCCCAGGCGATATCAGGCAGCGCTTTCTTGAGGTTTTCCTTAAGTTCGAATCCGGCGTGATCGGCGGCGATAAACAGCTTCACGAAGGAGGTTCTAGGACCTCGATCTGGGTCTGTCTATCCGTCTCCCGAAATCAAATAGCTTTGAGAGCGAGCGTGGCATTCGTGCCGCCGAAACCGAAGCTGTTCGAAAGCGCGACTTTCAGAGAGGCCTTCTTGGCCACGTTCGGCGTGTAGTTCAGGAGACAACGTTCGTCTTGGTGATCGAGATTGATCGTCGGAGAGACGATCTGATGTTTCAGGTACAGCGCCGAGAATAGTGCTTCGATGGCGCCCGCTCCGCCGAGCAAGTGTCCCGTCATCGATTTCGAAGATGTGCAGTGAATTTCCTGGGAACGCTCGCCGAAGACCCTCATGAGTCCCGTACTTTCCGCGACGTCGCCTTGCGGGGTCGACGTACCGTGCATGTTGACGACGTCAACGTCCGCAATGCTTAATCCAGCATCCGCGAGCGCGAGTTGAACGCAACGTGCGCCGCCCTCGCCGCCTTCGGAAGGACTCGTCATATGGTAAGCATCGGAGTTCGCGCCATAACCTACGATCTCTGCGAGGATTTCAGCTCCGCGTTTTTCGGCGCTTTCCAACGATTCGATCACGAGAACCGCGCCACCTTCGCCCATCACGAAACCGTCGCGGTCCTTGTCGAAAGGACGCGAGGCTTTTTGAGGAGCGTCGTTACGGGTCGAGAGGGCTTTCATGGTCGCAAATCCGGCGATACCGAGCAGACTGATCGCAGCTTCGGAGCCTCCCGCGATCGCGATATCGGCATCGCCACGTTCGATGAGACGAACGGCTTCGCCAATAGCGTGCGCCGAGCTCGAACAGGCCGAGGCGATGCTGAAGTTCGGGCCTTTGAACCCGAAGTTGATGCTGACCTGGCCGGCGAGCATATTCGGGATAACTTGTGGAATGAAAAAAGGAGAGATGCGTCCTTTTTGGAGCATGTCGTTGTGCTGCGCTTCGATGCCGGGAAGACCACCCATACCGGATGCGAGATAAACCGCGACGCGTTCGGGATCGACGTTCCCAGACGTTGTGAGCTTCGCTTGCGCGATGGCCTGAGCTGCGGCCGAGAAACCGAGCAGAATAAAGCGGTCCATGCGCCGCTGATCTTTTTTTGGAATGTAGATGGTCGGATCGAAACCCTTCACTTCACAAGCGAAATGAACGTCGAGATTCGAGTGATCGAAGGACTCAATAGTCGCAGCACCCGAACGGCCTTCGATGAGTGCCGCCCACGTGTCTTCGACGTTATTGCCGAGAGGGCTTACGCAGCCCGTCCCGGTAATAACGACGCGTTTGCCGGAGTTCGCAAGAGTGCGCTTCGACATACCGACAGCCTAAAAATTAAGCCTTAGCTTTGGTCGTAACGTAAGAGATCACGTCGCCGACGCATTTGATTTTTTCAGCGTCTTCGTCGGGAATCTCGAGATCGAATTCTTCTTCCATGGTCATGACAAGCTCGACGATGTCGAGGCTGTCGGCACCCAGGTCATCGATGAACGATGCTTCAGGGGAAACGCTCTCAGGCGGAACGTTAAGTTGTTCAACGATAATGTCTTTTACTTTTTCTTCGATATTCATAGGTTTCTACCTCTTTCATAATCGGCTTTACGCAGATTGCCGAGTCCAACCCGGCAGCCCCTTATTAAACCGATGAAATTACATATACAAGCCACCATTGATGCCGAGCACCTGTCCGGTGACATATTGCGACATAGGTGACAGAAGATACAGGGTTCCTGCCGCGATATCCTCAACAGTGCCGAGGCTTTGGAGAGGAATCTCTGAGCTAAGCTTCGAGCGCTGCTCCTCGGAAAGGGCCTGAGTCATTTCCGTATCGATGAAGCCAGGGGCAAGAGCATTGACCCGAATCTGACGCGAGGCGAACTCGCGGGCCAGGGATTTGGTCATGCCGATAAGGCCGGCTTTGGAGGCCGCGTAGACCGCCTGTCCGGCATTGCCCATCTGCCCGACGACGGAACTCATATTCACGATCGAAGCCCCTTCGGCTTTCATCATGGGCCTCAGTGCCGCTTTGGACATCATGAAGGAGCCTTTGAGATTGATAGCCATAAGCTTGTCCCAGTCGTCGGCCTTATAGCGAAGAGTGAGCTGGTCGATCGCCACCCCTGCATTGTTGACGAGACCGTAGAGCCCGCCGAATTCTTTAACCATGCGATCAACGGCCGCTTTGCATTGGTCTTCGTCGGCGACGTTCACGGAAATTGCGATCGCTTTGCCGCCAAGTCCTTCGAGCTCTTTGCAGAGATCACGAGCCTTCGCTTCGCTTTCAGGTGAAGAACCCGAGAAGGTGACGCCGACCGAAGCGCCCGCTCCCGCGAGAGCTTGGGCGATGCCCTTCCCGATGCCACGGTTGGATCCCGTGACGAGAATGCTTTTTCCTTCAAGTCGCCAGCTGTGCTTCAACATTTTTGAAATCCTCCACGCGGTCAATATTCAAGGGTTCGAAATTCACATCGCCGAGCGAAACGCGCTTGGCCATGCCGCTTAAGACCGCACTCGGCCCGACTTCGACAAGGCGACGCGCATCCTGGCGCAGCGCTTCGATCAAAGTTTGAGTCCAGAGGACAGAGTGATCGATTTGATGAATGAGTCGACCCGCGACGGCTTCGAGACCGGAGTCGAGGGAGTAGATCTTCGCATCGACATTGGCGATGTACTGGGTCTTAGAGGGGGTCCACGGTGCGCTCTTGAGATCCGGCGTCAAGCGGTCGGCCGCAGGCTTCATAAGGCGGCAATGGAAGGGTGCGCTCACGTTCAAAGGGACAACCTTGCGCGCGTCGAAGGGAGGCAGGACCGCGCGGTCGGAGGCGAGTCTTACGGCTTCGCTCTCTCCGGAAATAACGATCTGCTCGGGCGTGTTGTAGTTAGCGACGCCAACAAAACCGTAGCCCATCGCCGAAATCTCGCGGCAAAGCGAATCGGCTTTTTCGGTGCCATCGGTCTTGGGACGGAAGACCAGCGCCGCCATCGCCCCCTTGCCTGCAGGCACGGCTTCCTGCATATAACTTCCGCGCATCTTCACGAGACGTGCGGCGGGCCCGAGCGCAAGCGCGCCGGCGCACACGAGGGCGGAGTATTCGCCAAGCGAGTGCCCCGCATAGAGACCGGTTTTATCGATTTCGAGACTGCGGAAAATCGCGACCGTTGTCGTAAGAATCGCGGGCTGCGTAACTTCGGTCGCACGCAGTTCGGTTTCGGATCCTTCGAAGCAGAGCTTCTTCAGATTGAGACCGGTGAAATCCGAGGCTTCTTCGAAAGCCTCGCGAGCCGCCTTGAAATTTTCGACCCATTCCTTGCCCATACCGGGGTACTGCGACCCTTGGCCGGGGAATACAAAAAACTTTTTAGCCATCGTTCCAATTACCAGCGAATGAGGATCGAGCCCCACGTGAAACCGCCGCCGAAGCTAGTCACGAGAATGAGCTGACCTTTTTTGAGAAGACCTTTGTCGTTCATTTCAGCGAGGCAGATCGGAATCGTGCCGGCCGAAGTATTTCCCCACATGTCGACGTTGACGTAGACTTTTTCCATCGGGAAGTTGAGAAACTCCGCCACTTTTTCGATGATACGGATATTGGCTTGATGAGGCACGACCCAATCGACTTCGTCGGTGGAGATTTTCTCTTGAGTCAGGATATCCGTGCACGCCTGGGCCATGCATTTCGTCGCCCATTTGAAGACTTCGCGTCCGTTCATCGTGAGCAGCTGAGGTTTGCCGGGCAGGAGGGGATCTTTCTTGGTGACCGTGAGATTGTTGTCGCGGTCGAGCGCCGCATAGACGCGCGATCCGAGGATGTGCGAATCCACCTTAGGATCGTCCATTTCGGTCACGGAAACGATCGCAGCTCCGGCGCCGTCTCCGAAGAGAACGCAGGTCGTACGATCTTCCCAGTTGAGGATCCGTTGGAAGACGTCGCCGCCGACCACGAGAATATGTTCGTGCGCGCCGCTCTTGATGAGGGCATCAGCCAAGTGCAGGCCGTAGAGGAATCCCGAGCACGCCGCGTTCACGTCGAGACAAGCGGCACGGTCGAGACCGAGCTTGTCCTTGATGCGCGCCGCTTCGATGGGCATCCACTCTTGAGGAGTGGCCGTGCAACAGAGTACGAAGCTGATATCGAGCGGATTAAGACCGCTCATCTTCAGAGCCTTTTGGGCTCCTTCGACGGAGATGTCCGTAATGGTTTGTCCGTTTTCTAGATCCACGAAGCGTCGCTGTGCGATGCCGGTGCGGGAGCGGATCCATTCGTCGGAAGTTTCGATGACTTTTGCGAGATCGTCGTTCGTGACGGTACGTGCGGGATTTCCGAGACCCGTACCGACGATTTTAGCTCTGCGAGAACTCATTTAGCTCCTTAAACTGAAAACGGAAGAAGCCCGAACTCCCAAAGATGACTTTGGAACTTCGAGCTTCTTGTGCGAGATAACCTTCCGGTTAAAACTCAGGCCTTTTGGCTAGCAGCCTCGGCCTTTTTTTCTTCCTTCGTTACAAAGATTTTTTTGCCTTTGTACCAGCCGGAAGGAGACACGCGATGTGGGGGAACGGGTTCGCCGGTTTGAGGGCAAACAGTCCAGCCTTTAGGGGCAAGACCAAAGTGAGCGCGACCTGCGCCGCGACGGCTACGTGAGCGTTTTGATTTCTGAACAGCCATGGCTTGGGCTCCTTATACAAATCCTAAGTACAAAATCTAATTTAACGACTCTCAGTTATCGCTTTTGAGGGCGGCTAACTTTGAGAACGGTGAGACTGCCTCGAAAGACGTATCTTGTCCAGCAGCAATTTCTGGGATTTTGCTGCAAATATGAGGGCTTCCGCTAGAGTCCTTTTCGGGAAACTCTGCGAAAGGCTCCAGGACGATCAGTTGCTCGGCCAGGATCGGCCTCAGGTCAACCTCGGGGTGGTCGACAAAGATCAGGTCCGGATCGCCCGAATCTTCGATTTCATTGCCGCGTGAGCGATCCAGCAGCTTCAAATAAAGTTGGAACTCGCCCACGCGGTTAACATTCAGGACGCCCGCGCAGTGGGCGCAGATCGTGGGGACGTCGGCCTTGAGATTGCCTCTCAGAGAATAGTCTTCGCCTCCGGGGAGCTTTTCGACCTCGAAATTCAGATCGATTTTGCTCTTTGCAGACCATTCTTCGGAATTCATACCAATGATCTCTTCTTGAGGCGCAGAAAGGGCGAGCACTTCGCGGACCCAAGGCTCGTCCTGAGTCAGGGTGTAGGATTCCGCCCCTATGGGAAGGGTCGTAAGAAGAATTTTTCCGCGGCGCAACATGGATTTCGATTTAAACCTCTCGCTTTAGCGAGGCAAGCGGATTCCCACTCTCACGACAAACTCGGCGGTCCACGTTTTGAGCGGTTGATTCCAGTGGAGGGTCGGGCTGAGTTCCGCACGTTCGAGGGGTTTCAAGCGTTCGAGAGAACTCTCGAAAGCATTAAGTCGATCACCGCTGAAGTAAATCTGAGTCGTGTAAATCTCATTTCCAGACTCGTCGCGGAATTTGAGATGCACATGGCGGGGACGCGGCCCGTCCTCGGGGTCCCAGTAGATACCGGGCAGGCACGTGTAAAAATCGACGGAGTCGCTTCCGTTAAGCGTCTGCTGAGCGTAGCCGAGGAAATCCGGATCCCAGAGACGCGTCCATTGGGGATCGCGGGGATGGCGGTAGCGTCCTTCGCGAGAGGCATGCCAGACTTCGACTCTGAGAGGGACTTGGGGAGTATCTCCTACGACGCAGATCCTGAGGCGCAGTCGCTCATGCGCGGGAAGAGTTGCGTTTACGGAGTGGAGAAGCGAGGTTTCCGGCCATTCGTGCCGGGCAATCACGGGGTAGAAAGGCCCTTCTCCCTGACGAGGAGAGAGGACTTCCAGAAGAGGCGGAATGTGAGTAGTGATCATCATGGGAATTTTCTAGGCGGCCTCAATTCATTTGAAAAATGAATCATAAATATGCTTATCATTACAAAATATGATGCCTTCCCCTCAGGACCTTGTTTACTTTTTAGAAGTTGCTCGCCAAGGAAACGTTTCGCGCGCGGCGACCGGACTTACGGTGAGCCAACCCACCTTGAGCATGTCCTTGAAACGTCTCGAAGAGTGCCTCGGGGCCGAGCTTTTCGTGCGCTTCAAGACCGGAGTGAGCCTTACCCCGGCCGGACGTAAGTTCGTGCAAGAAGCTCAAGCGCTCGTCGATCAATGGGAACGCATCCGCAATGTCACGGCCGAAGAAGAGCAGAGCTTGTCGGGGCATTTCCGCATCGGCTTGCACGTTTCAGTGGCGCTTTACTCGCTCCCGAAGCTCCTGCCCGCGCTTCGCACACAGATGCCCGACGTCGAAATCTCGTGGATTCACGATCTCTCTCGCAACGTCGCTCAAAAGATTCTCGATAACGAAGTGGACCTCGCATTAGTCATCAATCCGGTTCAACATCCGGATCTCGTCATTGCGCACATCGCAAAAGATCGCGTGAGCTTCTGGAAACATCCGGATCTCAAAGACAAAGATACGCTTATTCTCGATCCGGATCTTCTGCAGTCGCAGGATCTGCTGAAACGTCTGAAGAAATCGGAGACTTTCAGTTTCTCGAGACGCATGAACTCCTCGAGCCTTGAAGTGATTCGCACGCTGACCGAAGAGAAGATTGGCGTGGGCATTTTACCTGAGCGCGTGGCGATGATGGGAAGTGGCAAGCTCGTACGGGTGCCCAAGGCGCCTTTCTTTGAGGACTCGCTCTGCCTTATCTACCGCGCGCATCAGACGCGCAACCGCGCCTTTACGGAGCTGAAGCGCATCTTTAAAGAGACGAAAATTTAAAAAGCCGCTTAGTACGTGCTTTGGTGCGACGGAGCAGCGGGTTTCTGTTCTGAAGCTTTTTTGGAGCTTCAGTTTCGCGTTCCGACAAATCAAAGATTTCACAACTGGTTTGTTTAGCGTCGGAGTGACCCGAAGCTTTAACACCGCATTTTTCGATTGCGTCCGAAAGAGCCTGAGCCTTCTTTGTAAAATCCTTGCCAAGTTTTTTTCACGAGCGCGTCTTGAGCGTCATAATGACCGCTTGGAAGTAAACCGACCGCGGTGAGACCGAGCGCCGCCAGATCTGCGCCGTTCTTCCCCTTGCACGTGACGTCGGGTGCGATAGGGGACATCGCGTGTGCGCTTGCGGCTGCAACGAAGACGGAAGCAATAAAAAGGTTTTGTTTGGAACCTTTCACGTGAAAGGTTCCTCCGATGAAGGTACTGCGGACAAGGATCAACTTCGTAAAATTAACGAGCGCCCTCTGCCGATGGCGCGGTCTGCGCGGGCGGATGATAGATCGCTTCGCCTTGAACGACGAGATCGATGTTCGTGTACCCCTCTTCGACGAGAGTGTACATCGCACGCTTGAGGTAG
>JBDSDI010000266.1:0-5925 GCA_039920645.1 Bdellovibrionota bacterium
CGCGCGCTTTCAATCTCATGTTCCAAACACAGGTCGGTCCTGTCGCCGACGACGCCAGCGTCGCTTACCTGCGTCCCGAAACGGCCCAGGGTATCTTCACCAACTTCAAGAACGTCACCGACTCAAGCCGCGTAAAGATTCCTTTCGGTATCGCGCAGATCGGCAAGGCGTTTCGCAACGAAATCACGCCCCGCAACTTCATTTTCCGTTCGCGAGAATTCGAACAGATGGAGATGGAATATTTCATTCCGCCCGACGACGACATCTGGCCTCGTGTCCACCACGAGTGGATCGCGTGGTGCAAGCAGTGGCTCGTATCGATCGGACTCCGTGAAGACTGGATTGGCGCGGATGTGCATCCTTCCAATAAGCTCGCGCACTATTCCAAAGCCTGCACCGATCTGACCTTCAAATATCCCTTCGGCGAACAGGAACTTTGGGGTATCGCCGTTCGTGGCAACTTCGATTTGACCCAACACCAAAATGGGAGCGGAAAATCGCTCGAGTATTTCGACGAAGCCCGCAAAGAAAAATACACGCCTCACGTTATCGAACCCGCGGTCGGCGTGGACCGGCTGCTCTTGGCTCTTCTCGTTTCTGCATACTACGAAGACGAAATGGACGGCGAAAAACGCGTTGTCATGAAATTCCATCCGCGTATCGCTCCCATCAAAGTTGCCGTTTTCCCGCTGGTGAAGAACAAACCTGAAATCGTGGCCTACGCCGAAAAGGTTCACGCCCTTCTCAAGCGTCGTTACAACACTTTCTACGACGAAGCCGGCGCTGTCGGTCGTCGTTACCGGCGTATGGACGAGGTGGGTACCCCCTTCTGCGTAACGATCGACTTCGATACCCTCGAAAAAGACGACAAGGTCACCCTTCGCGAGCGTGATACAGGCAAGCAAGTGCGCCTGAGCGTCGATGAGCTCCTTAAAACCTTGGAAGAGCGGATTCTTGAGTCTTGACATGCTGCCCCATTTTTCTTAGATCGGGCCCATGAATACAAAAATTTCTAAGCTGATACTCCTTGCAGCAATCCTTTCCGGCGCAGCTCAAGCGGCTTCGACCGAGCAGTCTTCGGTGCGTATCGACTCCCAGGTCTACGCCGAACAACCCTGCAACTTCTACTACGCGACCCGGGGAGCCTTCCGCATCTCGGTCGATGTGGCATCTCTTGAAACTCAGCTCGGAAAAGCCATCACCGATGTCGAAGTCGTCTATGGATATTTCGGTCGTTGGACGAATGCCTACCAACTCAACAAGAATCCTCGCCGCGTCGAGATGACTCGCGTCGATGCGAGCTCCCGTTTCGAAATCTCGATAACCGACGATTTTCTCGCAAAAAAAGGTGAGTTCCAACACGACGCGATCGACTTTCTTTTCCATGCCCAACTCGAGGACGGATCGACGGTGGATATCGCAGGCCCCGGCTACGCCGAATTTTTCACTGCGAAAATCCCCTACGCTACGGCGAAATGCGCGTTCGAAGCTGATGTCTGGGATGCCCTGGATGTCTCCATCGCTGGCCCGCACGACCGCCCTTGAAGCTTAGATAAAGGTTTCGTTAAGATTGCGCTAAAGAGCGGCTGATCGAGATCCTTCCCTCGCTCGGCGGGAGCGAAAATCCGATAGAGAGGCGTATGCGTTTTCTGCGCTGGCCTCTCTTGTTTTGCCTCGTCTACGGTATCCTCTGGATCCGTGCCGAGCTGCGCGCGCCCGCTAAGAATAGCGTTCATGAAGAAGACGCAGGCCCCCTTCCCGACATCGGAAAACCCGACGAGCCAGTGATGAGGCGCATCCTGACGGAAGATCCCCGTTCCAAAGCGAGCTTAAGCTACGCGTTCTCAAAAATGAGTCCCGGCTCTCGCAAGACCGCGAGCATCGAAACACGTTCGGACGAAAGCGATTTCGAAGAAGCGCTCGCGCACGTTCAGTCTTTGCGTGACAATCCGCAAGCGCTCCTGACGGCGACTCAACAGGAGCTTCGCAATCTCGATGCCGCTCATGTCGTAGAGCGCAGCATTCTGTTGCGCGAAGCTTACGTCGCTTTCGATCACGACCTCTCTCCAGAAATGAGCGTGCTGCTCGATCAAGAGCGCGAGTGGATGAGCCAGAATGTCGCAGACATACCGGACGAGACAACCCGCAAAGGATACGTTCAGGAAATTACCCGCTTCAGCACGCAGAACGCCGCAAACTCCGCACAACGCCGAGAAATGCTCAAAGGCATGGTCTCCAAATTGGCGACGCATCCGGAAGCCCTCAGGGCATTTCGAGCAGCCGTTCTTGAATACGCCGAGTGGGATCTTCCCGAACTCGTCGAAACTGCCCCTCCCGAGGCTCAGTCTGTCCTAAGAGGTCACACCCCATGAAAAGCAAACGAAAGAAATTTCTCATCAACCCGGACTTCCAGATCAGCGTCATCAAGCAGATGTTGGTCCTCGCCTGTGCGGTAATCGCCATCTTCTACAGCGCGAGTTTCTACCATTTCTGGTCGCTCAAACAGCAGGGACTCGCGATGGGCTTGCCCGCCACGCATGTGTTTTTCCAATTCCTACGCGACCAGCAAGATACCATGGACCTCTTTTTTCTTTTCACCTCGATCGCGACCATCGTTGCAATTGTGGGTTTCGGCATCTTTTTGTCGCACCGAGTGGCTGGCCCACTTTTTCGCATGAAGCAGTATCTGGACAAGGACCTCGATGCGGCCGAACCTGCGCTTTTGAAGTTCCGGGACGGGGACTATTTCCCTGAGATAGCGGAATCCTTGAATGTTAGACTGAGCAAGACGGCAAAAGGTTCGACTCCTAAGACCTAATTATTAGATTTATTCTTCGTCTGAGACGCTCCGCACCCACTTCTCCATCGTCTAAAATAGGGACGATATGCCCTTTGAAACTCTTAAGAGATCTACATCCCGAGTCCTTCTCCTGACGCTTCTCGTCGGAACCGCAGCCCGGGCCAATCCGCTGAGCGAATTCATTTCCTCCAAGATCGCTTCCAACTCCGAGGTTCTCGCTGCATCCGAAGTCCTGAAAGCCGCGCAGGCCAATCGCGATCTAGCCGCTTCGACGCTCTATCCAAAAATCAGCGCGAATTGGAATTCTACCAAAAGCGACACGCACGAAGGATTTCAAAATCTTCTGAGCCTCAATGCCGAACAGACGCTCTTCGGCGGAGGCCAGGAATACACCGAACTCCAAGCGGCGCGTCTCGGCGTCTCTAAAGCCGAATACGATCTCGCCGACGCCGAAGACCGCGCGCAGGCGCGCTTCGCACTCAAGCTCGCTCAGATCGTCCTCGACAAAGAACGCGGCGAGGTTCTCGACAAGACCAAGCACGCTCAAGAAGATCGCCTTACGGAGCTCAAGCGTCGCTTCCGCATCGGACAGTCGCGCGAGCCCGACCTCCTTCAGGTCGAGGTCGAAAGATCTCGCCTCGACCGTAAGATAGCCGATAATGTGACGGCGATCGAAAAAGACGAACAGCAGATCAAGAGCCTGCTTTTGCTCGAAGACTCCGAGATGCAGACTCTCAACACGCTCATTAATCCTCAGGGCGTCAAACTCCTCTACATGAGCCTCGCGCCGCGTCCGGAATACCGAAGCGCATCGCTCAAGCTCAGTGCTGATGCGTTGGCCCAAAAAGAAAAATCGGCGTGGCTTACGGCGACGCCGACCCTCGGGCTCTACGGACAGCAAAACCTTATACGCCCCAGCTCCTCGACGAATGCGTGGGAATGGGGTCTCAAAGCCCAGTGGACTTTCTTCGACGGATTCAAAACTCCCGCTCAAGTGGAGACGGCTCGCTCGCAAAAAGTCATCGCCGAACGTGCGCTCTTCGCCTTCGACTATGATCGCAAGAACAACCTCGTACGCCTCGCGCGCGAATCTGAGCGCTCCGAAGCAAAAAAAGAGGCGATCGATGCCGACATCGCCAACGCCACCAAAGCGCTCAAGCAGCAGGAGCACGACTATCGCTTACGCATCGTGACCGAAATCGAAGTTCAGAGCACCATTCAATCGATTCTCGATCTCGAACTTGAGTTACTCGACATTCAAGCAACGCGGGCTCAACTGCATCTGCAGAAATTCCTCGGCGGAGAACAAGTCCTATGAGTTTACCTTCACTTTCTATCAAGCATCCCGTCTTCGCGTGGATGCTCACGGCCGCAATCTTCCTCTTCGGCGGCATCGCCTTCTCCAAGCTTGGTATCAGCCTGCTCCCCGATGTTGACTATCCCTACGTCTCGGTCTCGGTCGACTATCCCGGCGCTTCGCCAGAGCTGGTCGAGAGCGACATCACGGAAATTCTCGAAGGCGCGCTCTCCTCGGTCGAAGGCGTTCGGAAAATGACCTCGTCTTCGAACTACGGCTCTTCGCGCGTCACGCTCGAGTTCAATATCAAGAAGGATATCAACTTCGCACTGCAAGAAGTTCAGTCCGCGGCGCAGATCGCCTTCCGTCAGTTACCCCAGGGTGTCGAAGCTCCGACCGTGCGTAAGACCAACCCCGAAGATCAACCTATTCTCTGGGTCACTCTTGCGGGTACGGTATCGAAACGTGACCTCATGCTTTTCGCACGCAACAGCGTGAAAGACCGTTTCACGGCGATCGAAGGCGTTTCCGATGTTCAGCTCGGCGGCTACATCGATCCCGCCGTCCGCATCTGGGTTGACCCCAAAAAACTTCAAGCTTACGAACTCACCCACGACGACATCGTGTCGACGCTCACGGCTGAGCATATCGAGCTTCCCGCCGGTCGCATTATCCGCGATAAGGACGAGATTGCACTGCGCTTCCAGGGGGAAGCGCCCGACATCGAAACCCTCGGCAATATTCCGATCACTCGTCGCTCGGGCCAGGCACTCTACCGCACGATCCCACTCAAAGCCGTCGCCCGCATCGAAGCCGGTCTCGAGGACGTGCGACGTTTCGCGCGTAGCCAGGGTAAGGAAGCGATCGGTCTCGGCATCACCAAACAACGCGGCACGAACTCGGTCGCCGTCGCCGATCGCGTCGTCGCCACGATGAAAAGTATTTCGCTGCCGCCAGGCTACAAGCTCGAGGTGAACTTCGACACGACCCAGGCCATTCGCCACTCGATCTTTGAGCTCATCTTCACACTATGTCTGTCGGTCGGTCTCACGGCGTTTGTCTGTTGGCTCTTCCTCGGATCTCTCTCCTCGACGATGAATATCATCATCGCGATTCCTACAAGTCTCTTGGGCACTTTCCTTGCTTTCAGTTGGCTCGGATATACGCTCAATAACTTCACGATGCTCGCGCTCATTCTCGGAGTGGGCTTGGTCGTCGACGACGCGATCATGGTCCTGGAAAATATTTTCCGTTGGCGCGGTCTCGAAAAGAATACGACGCTTGCGGCGCTTAAGGGCACGGAGCAGGTCCTCGGGCCTGCGCTCGCGACCTCGCTCGCCGTTCTCGCGATATTCCTGCCCGTCGTTTACGTTTCGGGCATCATCGGCGCTTATCTGGCGCAGTTCGCGATCGCGCTTTCGATTTCCGTTGCGGTCTCGACTCTCGAGGCGCTCACCTTCACGCCGATGCGTCTTGCAAACTTCAAGGATTCCGGTCCAGTCAAAGGACTTCCGAAACGTTTCGGAATATGGGTCGACAAAAGCTCGGCCGCTTACTCGCGACTGGTTACACGACTCTACTCGCACCCGCTCAAGGTCTACGCAACGCTCTTCGCCGTCTGCGCGCTTTCCTTCGCGGTCGTGATGACATTGCCTCGCGAACTCGCGCCCGACGCGGACGTCGACGCCATCAGCGCGCGGGCCGAACTCCCGCTAGGGACCTCGCTGGCGGAAACCGGGCGGCGTCTCGAGCAAGTCGAGAAGATCGTGCTCGCCGAACCCGGAGTCGCACGCGCCTACACCGTCATCGGCGGATTTGGCGGCGGCGT
>JBDSDI010000267.1:0-15109 GCA_039920645.1 Bdellovibrionota bacterium
TGGTCTTTCATGTACCTGAGAGCCAAGTTATAGGCTCCCCGGTAATGAAGGCGAACAATAATCTCGAAAGCGGAGCTGTCTCCCTTTTTGACTTTCGCGATCAATTCCTGTTCGTCCATGAAAACCCTTAGTCCAATCTCTATTTTTCAACATCACACACACTCGGGTTCCGCTGATTAGACCCGCCAAAATACCGACGCGGTTAACCCCAAAGGTGTTTTATTTAAGAATTAATTAAACCCCTGAAATAAATTAGAAATTATACACAAGCCCGACTTGGCTACCATGTTGGGGGTCCCAATTTACCCACGGAGTCGCATGGGGACTCCCCTGATATTGCGAATTGAGATTGATGGGATCGTCGGAGTTGGTGGGGGCCTCCTGGCGCGGGGGAGAGCTTTTCATAGCGGGAACGTAGACGACGTAGGCGCCGAGCAGGATACCGACATAAAGACCAAGGCTGGCGCCCAGGGCGACGTTGCGACTGTGGGTGCTGGGTTCCTTGTAAAAGGCTAGCGAGGCGAGGCCTGTGAGGGAACCCGCGATGACGCCATACGTTGTCGTGAGCATGAAAGCTTGAAGCGCGCGATTTTCTCCGCCTGAAGCGGTGGCTGCTTGAACGTGTGTCGTAGGCATCACGAGCAGTCCGGCGATGACGAGACTTGAGAGCCACGAGTTCCGGCGCGAACGAAGAAGCTTCATGTCTTCTAAAAGTAACAGGGATTAGGGCTAAATTCGACGCCTCCGTGGGGATTTCTCCAGGCAAGGGCCCAGAAAACTTGGCGCTTCGGTTCTTTTCTGCGCAGAGCCTGAAGCGCACGCATGAGCCGCAGATATTGCGCACGAGAGAGCAAGGGCAGTCCGGAGGATGCCGCGTTGCAATGATTCTTGGCTTCGACGATCCACAGGCTCGAGTCGCCCGGGTTTTCACTGAGGATATCGATCTCGACCCAGGCACGTCGGCGATACCCGTGTGCCGCGAGAGGAACACGATATTTCGTGGCGAGAATGGAATAGCCGCGCGCTTCTAGGAAACGAACGACGTCGTTCTCAAAGTTTGTTCCCTGTTTCTGACGAAAGCTCGGCATCGCACTCGAGGCCTTCGCAAAATTCGTGCAACGGAACGCCTCCCATGCGGAAGCTCTTGCGGTGCCAGCTACTCACCCCAATTTTTTTAAGAGCGGAAGCGTGAGCGGGAGTGGGATAGCCCACGTTCTTTTCCCATTTGTAGTGCGGGAAGGATTCGGAAAGTTTTTTCATGCGCTCATCGCGATGTTCTTTCGCAAGAATGGCGGCGACAGCGATCGCGAAGCTTTTGTTGTCGCCCTTGATGATCGCGGCGCTTTCGCAAGCGGTGATTTTCGGAAGGATATGCCCATCGACGAGGGTCCAAACATTCGCGCTCTCTGGGATGAGTCTGCGTACGCTTTCGTAGGAACGCTTCATCGCAAGGAGCGAAGCGTGAAGAATGTTGATCTCGTCAATCTCTTCGACAGAGGATTCGGAAACGCAGGAGAGAAATTCCGGATTGTTAAGAATGTAGCCTTGAGCCTGCACGCGCTGGGGGGAGGACAGTTTCTTGGAGTCCATCACACGGTAGCTTGGTTTCCAAAGCATGCGTTCGCTGGTGATCCTGTAGGCAAAGGCGGCGGCCGTGACCGGACCGGCGAGACAGCCCCGCCCTACCTCATCGAGACCGATGACCCAGTGGGCTCCGGTTTTGATCGAAGCTTCGGCTCTGAAAACAGAAAAACGATCTTCGAGAATTCGAAGATCGTTTTTCGGTGCCAGCGATAAAGCTGAACGAGGTTTCACGCTACTAAGCTTTAGCTTTTACAGCGCCCTTAGCTTCGGAGATTTTGAGGTTCTTGTCTTGGATACGAGCCGAACGGCCTTCGCGATCGCGAAGGTAGTAAAGCTTCGAACGACGGACGAAACCTTCGACCATCAGCTCAACCGACTCGATCGCAGGAGAGTTGATAGGGAAGATACGCTCGACGCCAACGCCGGAGGAAATTTTGCGGACCGTGAAGGTTTCGCGGATACCGCTGCCGCTGCGAGCGATCACGATGCCTTCGAAAGCCTGAACGCGTTCTTTGTCGCCTTCTTTGATCTTCGCTTTAACGACGATCTTGTCGCCGGGCTTGAACGGAGGGATGACCTTTTGGTTTACTTGGGACTTAACGAGATCGTAAGTGTCCATGACATGCTTAGGTTGGGCAACTTTACGAACAGGAGTTTTCTTAACAGGCTTTTCGGCTTTCATAGGGTGTCGCTTCTAGCTCCTCTAGTGGGTTTCGGTCAAGGGGCATTCTCCCCGCAAATCGAGACGTTTTTGCAGGCGGTCCAAGAGGTCGCGAGCCCAGGACGGCAACCCTTCTCCGGCGTGCTCACGGATCAGGTCCGGCCGGAAAGCTGCGGTCAAAAGCAGGGATTCCCTCAGCTTCCATTCTTCGGCCTCGAGATGATTCCCGCCGACGAGCTGGCGGGGGACCGGTAGACCGCGGAATTCGCGGGGTTTGGTGTACTGGGGATGCTCGAGCAGGGACTGGCTGAAGCTTTCTTTTTCGGCCGAACGATCGTCTCCGAGAACGCCAGGCAAGAGCCTGACGACGGCGTCGGTGATCGCCAGGGCGGGCAATTCGCCGCCGGTCAGGATGAAGTCTCCGAGGCTCAGCTCCAGGTCGACCCAAAGATCGACGATGCGTTCGTCGATGCCTTCGTAACGTCCGCAGATGAGCACCATGCGTTCGGTCTCTCCGCTCGCGATACTGTCGGCCAGAGCCTGCACGACGGGCTGACTCATCTTGAGGCCACGCGGGTGAGGATAGATAATTTTGAGTTTGGAACGATCGCCACCGACGGCCGCAAGCTGCGCTTCGAGGGCTTTTTCGAGAACATCAGCTTTAAAGAGCATGCCTTGTTGGCCGCCGAAAGGTGTGTCGTCGACCGAGCGATGTTTGTCTTGAGCGAAGCTGCGAAGATCCGAGCTTTCCAGACCGATGATGTCTTTGGATTGGGCACGGCGGAGGATCGAGGAATCGAGCACCGCGCGAACGGATTCGGGAAAGAGACTGAGGACGTCAATGACGGGGGTCTTCTTTTTGGAATTCTCAGTCATCGTCGCGCTCTCCCTCGAGTGATTCAATATCTACCCAAATGGACACGTTGGGCACAACAAGGAAACGTGTCTCGGCCGCTCCAGAGATTTGAGAGGCCTTCCAATCGACCCATTTGAAAGGGAACTCGAAAGGCTTAGCATTCTTGTGGGAGCCTCGTGCGACGAGGTTCCAGGAGTCTTTGCTCATCGCGAGCGAACCCTCGATGCGTCCGTAGGACTGGCCATTTTCGTCTCGGAGTTCGGCGCCGAGGAGGTCGCAAATATAAACTTCGTCGGGTCCCAGCTGTGGGAAAACGCTACGTTTCAGAGCGAGAGCGCGCCCTTCGACTTTGCCCACGAGCTTCGCAAGATCGGTTTCGAAGAACGCGACCTTAGCGCCTGTGGCGTGCGACCATTTTCCGCCGAGAGGAGCTGAGGTCTCCGCCAAAGCGAATTCGACAAAACTGTTGCCGTCGGCGATCCAAACCGTTTTTTGAGTGGGGAGAATTTCATGGCCGGAAAAGTCGAATGCGGCCTTAAAATAAGAAACGCCCTCACGGGGAAAACCGTGAGGGCGAACAATCGTGCCGATGGTGATCAAGAGATCGGAATCAGACACGCGACGTAAGGATCGGTTACTCGGCTTTAGCAGCCTCAGGAGCCGCCTTAGCTTTTGGCTTAGGTTGCTTCGGAGTCTTGCCCTTAGCGAGCGTACGCATGAGAAGTTTCACGCGTGCGGTAGGCTGAGCGCCTTTAGAAACCCAGTAGTCAAAGCGGTCTTGGCTGAAAGTCAGACCTTCCTTGGTATTGCTAGGGACGAACGTGCCGATTTTCTCGATGAAACGACCACCGAGCGATGCTTCTTTATCAGCAACCATCAACATGAAAACGGGAGCGCCTTTTTTGCCTCCACGAGATAGACGAATTACGACCATTAGGGACCTCCGAAAGGCTAGCTTATGCCCTGCTTCCGAAGAGCAATCAAGTCTAATTTGGGGCACTTGAGAAATATCGAGCAGCTATTTTGCCGCGCTTGCGAAGTTTTTGAGAATCACCACGCAGCGCTCGTCTTCCTGAAGAGAGATCCTGAGCTCCTTGAGGATTGCGTGGGAAAGCTTGGGGCCCTGCTTTTTGATGAAGTCGCTCAGACGCTCGACGGAGTGCGCGTTGCAAGTCGCGGGGGTGAGGCTCAGAAAGACGTCCAAGAAGCCTTCGTCGCGTTCAGCGGCGAGTTTGGGGAGCAAATGGAAGAAGTCGTCAGCCCATTTTTCCTGAAGGCTGCTTTGATCCGAGGGGAAGAGGTTTCTCATGATCTGCTTCTGATCGTCGAGAGAATCCTTGCCTTCAATCGCGCGCTTCCAAAGCTCGGCTTTTGTGGCAGCATCCGGACGCAGCGCCATCGAGGCGAGTGCCGCTTTGCGGGCGAAGTCGTTGTCTTCACGTTTCAGTTCGGCGGCCACGAGATCGCGGGCGTCGGGAGTGCCGATTCGGTTCATGTGCTTCACAATTCTCCACCGACGGTCTTGTCCTAGACTCAGACCTTTCGGAAGACCTTTGCCACTCAGCCATCCGCGCAAGATGGCGAGAGATGAGCTGCTTTCAGTGACTCCAACGTAGTTTGAGAAGTAGAGAGCTTGCGTGTCGGATCCGCCGCGGCTCTGGCGGAGTCTGTCCCCGAGGAAATTTTCGAGAGCTGCGTTTTGTGCTTTCAGTGACGGAGAGTCGGCGAGAGAACGTGCGCGAGAAATGTAGTCTGCTGCGGAACTGACGCTGTCCATTGCAGCCGTCAGATTCTGCTCGTCATTTTCGAGAGGCAAATGCGTGTAGGCTGCCTTCAAGAAGGACGGCAAGTCCCACGCGCCGTCGCGAACAAGCGTCCAGAGGGCTTGAGTCATCATGCCGCGCAACCAAGAATCCTTGATTTTCGAAAGCTGTTTCTGAGCGACCTCGAGGCTCCGCGCGTCCAACATGACTTTGACGTAATCCTGGTCTTCGAAGTTGGGATAGACCGCCGCGGGACAAGCGATCGGTTTTTCGAGGACATGTTCCGTGTTGGCGCCGGAGTAATTGACGTTCTCGGTCGCGCTTACGATGAGACCTTGGGGAGTGGCTTTTAGAAAAGCCACTCGCGTCTGATGCTCGCGAAGCGTGGGGTAGTCTGTCGGCGCGGCTTGATCAATTTCGATGGATTTAAGCAGGCCCTCCGCGCAGTTCCATTTCACGGCGACTTTATTCAGACCGGCCGTCATGAGCCAATCCTGAACCCAGTCGGTGAGCGAACGACCAGAAGACTGTTCGAGCGAGGAGATGAAATCGCGGAGTTCCGTATTTTTGTAAGCGTAGTTCTTGAAGTAAAGGCCGAGCCCTTGGCTGAAGGCTTCATCCCCAATAAGGAAGTGAAGTTGTTTCAGCGCCGAGGCGCCCTTACCATAAGTAATGCCATCGAAACTGGCGAAGGCTTCGTTGGTGTCGGCGACGGGTGTTTGGATCGGATGGGTGGTGACGAGTTCGTCGGTCCAGTAAGCCCACCCCTTGGTGTCGGACGCAAAACTGCGCCACGCAGTCTTGAACTCAGTCGCACGGGTCATTGCGATCGAAGAGAGATAAGTCGCAAAGCTTTCGTTCAACCAGAGACCGTCCCACCAGCGCATGGTCACGAGATCGCCGAACCACATGTGCGCCATTTCGTGGAGAATAACGTCGGCGCGACCGAGGCGTTGTTCGCGAGTCGGTTTTGAGCGGAAGACGTGGCCTTCGGAGAAAGTAACTGCGGCGACGTTTTCCATCGCTCCCGCATTAAATTCGGGAACGAGCAGCTGGTCGTATTTACCGAAAGGATATTCGTAGCCGAAGTACTTCGGATAAAAACCAAGCCCCTGAGCAGTGATTTTGAGCCATTCGTCTCCGTCGACGAGCTTGGCGAGCGATTCACGCGCAAAAAGACGCAAAGGGATTTTGCCCGCCTTGGATTTCCACACATGATACGGGCCGGCGTGCAGAGAGAAAATATAGGTCGAGAAACGCGGGGACCATGGAAAACTCCAGACACGTTCTTCGCCGCGCGTGTCGACGGTATCGTGAAGCGCATACGAAATAACTTCCCACGTCTTCGGTGCGCTGACGCGGATACGGTAACGCGCCTTGAGATCAGGCTGGTCGAAATTAACGAAAACCTGGTTGGCTTTGAAGGGCTCGAGATCCGTGTAGAGGTAGACTTTTTTGTCGGTGGGATCGACGAAGCGGTGGAAGCCGCTCCCTTCGTGGCTATGCACGCGCTCAAAATCGATCAGGACGGCGTTACGGCCGATCTTGAGTTCGCGCGACGAAAGCTTGAGACGAACGCCGTCGTATTCGATCTTCGAGGACGTTCCATTTGTTTCGACGGAGATGATTTTGCCACCGTCAAAGTCCAGGAAGAGATTCTTTGGAATATCGGAGAGATCGAAGGCGATTTCTTCGTGAGCTTTGAAAAGATCAACGGTTTCGGAAAGCTCGAACTTTAAATCATAGTCGACATTAGATACGACGCGCGAGCGTGACTCGGCTTCGATACGCGTGAGACCGGCTTCGGTATTTTTAGCTAAAGTGGACGTGGTCGAGCTGCACGCGCAAAGTACAACCGCGAAAGTAAAAATCAAGGGTGCGATGAAGAGAGACTTCGACATCGAACTCTTATATCAGGGAAATCGCGCGGACTAAAACTTACGACCGAAACCTTTGCCACCGCCACGACGTGAAAAAGGCATGCTCGGATTTTGTGCCCACGCGGTCCCAGCTGATGCGGAAGGAACGGCTCCGGTACCCATTTTCCCGAGGCCTTTCATGAGTCCGCCCATTTTCCCCATTTGTCTCATCATCTTGCGCGCATCGAGGAAGCGTTTCACAAAGGAATTCACTTCGGAAACTTGCATGCCGCTTCCCTTAGCGATTCGTGCTTTGCGTGAACCGTTGAGAACATCCGGATTGCGGCGCTCCTGGTGAGTCATGGACTGGATCATCGCTTCGACGCGTTTCATTTCTTTATCGGTGTCCACCTGTTCGAGTTGGTCTTTGAGGGCGCCCATTCCGGGCAGCATCTTCAAAAGTCCTCCGAAGGATCCCATCTTCGAAATCATTTTCATCTGATCGAGAAAATCCTCGAAACTAAAATCCGCCTTAAGAAGTTTTTCTCCGGCCTTCATGGCGTCGTCTTCGGAAATCACTTCTTGTGCTTTCTCGAGAAGCGACATGAAGTCGCCCATGTCGAGGAGGCGGGACGCGATGCGATCGGGATGGAAAACTTCGAAGTCCGTCGGGCGTTCCCCGGTTCCGATGAACTTGATGGGCTTGCCAGTCACGGCGACGAGCGACAGTGCCGCGCCGCCGCGGGCATCGCCGTCGAGCTTGCTGAGGATCGCGCCGGTAAGACCAATATCGCGATCGAAACCTTCGGCGACTTCGACGGCCTGTTGACCCATCATTGCGTCGATGACGAGCAGCGTTTCCTTGGGTTTGAGGAGATCGCGAAGTTCCTTGAGTTCATGCATGAGCGCCGCATCGACTTGGAGACGACCGGCGGTATCGACGATGAGAACGTCGCAGTTCTTGTTGTTGGCGTCCTTAAGGGCCGCGCGGGCGATGTCGATGGGTTTTTGTGTCGGGCTCGAATCGAGTACCGGCACGTCTTCGCGGGTCCCGAGCGCGCGCAACTGTTCCATCGCGGCGGGACGTTGCACGTCGACACTAACGAGCGCAGGACGACGGCCTTTGGATTTCAGAAGGCGCGCAAGTTTCGCAGAACTGGTGGTCTTACCAGAACCCTGAAGACCGACCATGAGAATGACGACCGGAGGTTGAGCGGCAAGATCGAGCTCGCGGCTTTCGCCGCCGAGGATCTGCGTGAGTTCTTCGGAGAGGATCTTGACGATGTGTTGCTCGGGCGAAAGCGAGGCGACGACTTCGTCTCTCAGACAACGTTCGCGGACACGAGCGAGGAAGTCCTTGGTAACGCGGAAATGCACGTCGGCTTCGAGGAAGCCCGTGCGTACCTCGGACAGAACCGCGTCGACGTCGGCCTCGGAGAGGCGCGTGAGGCCACGGATTTTTTTAACAGCGCTCGCGAGTCTTTTTTGCAGTCCGTCCAGCATGACGGGAGACGTTAATCCTTTGCGGACTCGAAATCAAAGGCTGGAACGGTCGCTGGAGAAGGAACCGAAGAAGATACTGGCCGCGAGGCCGATCTGGAAGCTGTGCGTGGTGCTTTTCTTGCCAAAGCTCTCGGCGCCGTGAATGAAGTCGCGCGCTTCGATTTTGAGGGCAAAGCGGGGTTCGAAGAGCATCCGAATCCCGGTCGTGAGCAAAGCGCCGGGGTTCCATGTTTTGGTTCCGATAGTCTGATCCAAGTGGAGGGCTTCGGTCTGGACAGCTCCAGCGCCAAGACCCAAGTAGAGATCGAAATGAGAGACCGAGCGTTCGCTGATGTGAAGTTTCGCGTGGTAGGGGCTGAACAGGTACGAAGCTGCGAGCATTTGTTTCGGGATTGCGACGGAGAGCGAGGCGCGATCCGAGGCATCGACCTTGTCGCCGATCTGCTCGTTGACGAAGCTTGAGAGTTTACCGGAGTTGGCCGAGTAGAAAACGGGTTCGACCGCGTGACGGCGGTTGATATGGTAAATGAGCGATCCTTGGTAGCCGTGGTAGTTCATGAGCGACGACAGAGGAGCGATGGCAGCGCCGCCGCCGATCTCGAGTTTTTCGTCATGAGGAAATATCGGCGAGAGCAGCGCCTCTTCGGGACCGTAATGAGACTGGATACGGTATTGTTCGACGGCCGAGTTACCCTCGGTCACCTGGGCCGATGCCGCTACGCAGATCAGGCCCGATGCCACGCCGAATAACTTGGAGAGCTTCGTCATCTCTACCAGTTTAACGTGAACGGCGCCGCGCCGCTATGGTGCGCTCAATCTCAGCGGCCGTTTCTTCCAAGGCTTTATTCGTCACGTCATAAACAGGCCAACGGCGGTTTCTGGCGTAAATTTGGCGCACCCACTCGATTTCGTCGCGGATGTGCGAAAGGGCTGCGTAATGACCCGTGGGGTCCCGACCCATGCGACTCAGGCGTTCGCGGCGGATTTTGGAAAGCATTTCGGGGTCGATCAGAAGGGCAATGATCTTGTCCTGGTCGATCTCAAAAAGCGTGTGTGGAGGTTCAATACCCTTCACGAGGGGCACGTTGGCGACTTTCCAACCTTTGTGGGACAGAAAGATCGAAAGCGGGGTCTTGGAAGTACGGGAAACCCCTACGAGAACGATATCGGCCTCCTTGAGGTTGTCCGGATGCGAACCGTCGTCGTGCTTCACGGTAAATTCGATCGCCTCGATGCGTTTGAAATACTCTTCATTCACTTCGTGCAGGATGCCCGAACGCAACTGAGGTGTGGCGCCGAGCATTTCGGAGAATCCGTTGAGAATAGGACCTAGCAAATCGATAGCCCGGATGCCGAGTTCCAAAGCTTTCTTTTCTACGCAGACACGAAGATCCGTCCGTGCGACCGTGTAGACCACAGTAGCACCTTGGGTCTTCGCTTCGGCAAGGATCGATTCGATCTGCGCTTCGGACTTGAGCGATTTGAAGCGCGAGACCTGCGGATCGTGCTCAGGAAACTGCACGAGTGCGGCTTGCACGAGTTTGTCGGCGGTTTCGCCGGTACCATCACTTAAAACGAAAACTTCAGCCATGCGTCATCACCCATTCTGGAATTTCGGCACCGCATTCGCGCAGGATCACGTCACGAAGCGTTTCGACGCCCTCGCCCGTCATCGCGGAAAGCGGGACCGTAAAAATGTATTCGGGACGGTCCTTGAGAAGACGCTTACACTGGCTTTCGCGCAGTTTCACGGAGACCGGAAGGATATCGAGCTTATTGAGGATGAGAATGCGCGGCACTTTGGCGGCGCCAATTTCTTCAAGCACGTCTTCGGTGGTCTGGAACTGTTGCATCCACGACGGATGGGAGATGTCGACGACGTGAAGAAGAATGCGGGAAGAAACGGATTCCGCAAGCGTGGATTTAAAGCTGGCCACGAGATTGTGCGGAAGATCCCTCACAAAACCGACGGTGTCGCTCACGAGAATCTGTGGCTTCGTCGGCGGATTGAGCATGCGAACCGTCGTGTCGAGAGTCGCGAAGAGTTTGTCTTCGATAAGCACGTCCGCGCGGGTGAGCTGTTTCATAAGCGTAGACTTGCCAGCATTCGTGTACCCCACGAGAGCAACACGAGGGAGCGAAGCGCGGCGCGCGGATTGGATCTCGAAACTTTTTTGGGCGTCTTCTAATTTCTTGGTGAGAAATGTGATGCGCTCCTTGACGAGACGTCGATCGAGTTCGAGCCGCGTTTCGCCGAGGCCTCTACCTCCGAGACCGCCCTTCCCGCCGCGCTGCCGGGACAGGCCCATCCATACGCCGGTAAGACGAGGCAAGAGATACTTAAGCTGCGCGATTTCTACTTGCAGTTGCGATTGAGGCGTACGAGCGTGGGCCTGAAAAATCGAGAGAATGATCCCTTCGCGATCAAGCACTGGAACCTTCAAGGCTTTTTCCAGATTTTTCACTTGGCTCGGACGTAGGGGCGCATCAATGACGACCGAGCTTGCGGAATGCTGAGTCATCGCTTTTTTGATGCGTGAAAGCTGTCCCGGTCCCACGTAAGTCGCTTGGTTGGGTTCGCGGCTCCTCAAAAGAATCACTTGCTTCACGTCGAGACCAAGCGTTTTGCAGAGCCGCGCGACCTCCGGATCTTCTTCGTCCCATTCCGAAGGCATGGCGATCACGACACGGTTGCCGACGGATTCTTCAAATCGGTTCCAATAAGCGAGTTTGCCCTTGAGTTCGGTCGTCTCAAAGGCGTCCGAATCCGAAGACTTCGTTGAGAGGATCGGCGTTTCGTTGCCTTCGGGCGCTTCGGTATTCTCGAAAGAATCGTTCTCGGCGATTTTCTTGGCGTCACGGCGGGACCTGGCGAGTTTGCGGATTTCCGCAGGTGTCCAGATCTTAGGACTCATGGAGTCCACTCATTCAATTCCGGCCAGGATTCTTGAATGAGCGTCAGGTCCGCGGACGCGAACGCCTCCTTATCGAGGTAGCACTCCGTCGAGATAAGTTTAAGGGCGGCCAGTTCGTTCTTGGTTAGGGGATTTTTTGAATTCCAGATTCCGTAGAGACGCGGAGGGGCCGGAGCGAAAGGTCGCAAGATGACCCAGGACGACGTTTGGGAGGAGTCTTTCGGAGCGCCCCGCGCGCGCGCCAGATAACGAGAAACCAGTCCTTGAGAGAGAACATCGAGCTTGAACCATGCATCGGGAATTTGCCCTTCAGCATCGAGTTGAAGCGATTCGGGGATCCTCGAAAGATAGAGGGCTAAGCTCATGCGTTTTATTTTTTAGGTTCTTTGGCGAGCGCGTGGTCCTTGGCCACGTTATCGAGAACGGCATTGATGAATGCGGCGCTCTTAGGAGTCCCGAATTTTTTCGCGATTTCGACGGCTTCGTTGATAACGACGGCGGAATCGGCGGGATCCTTGCCTGTGTAGAAAAGCATCTCGTAGATCGAGACGCGCAAAAGAGCGAGGTCAACTTTATCGAGACGGTCGACCTTCCAGTTTTTCAGGTATTTTTTGATGAGCTCATCGAGTTCGGGCATGCGTCCGGAAATTCCGCGAACGAGGTCTTCGAAAAAGCTGCGATTCTCGTCGGAGCTAATGGCTTGCTCGCGCCAAAAACGATCGATGGCTTTAGGGTCTTGCAACGAACTGGGATCGAGTTCCCATTGGTAGCTCATTTGAACCGCCAATTCTCGACTTCTGTGTCTTGATGCCAATTGCTATACCTTTCCTAACCAGGGGAACGTTTCGACCGCTGGGTTCCGGATCAGGTGCATGAAGAGCGCCGCCTGGGCGGCCTCAGTTCCTTTGGAACGGCGAGCGATCGCCTGGTCAAGATTATCAACCGTTAAAACGCCAAAACCAAGGGCTTTCTTGTATTTCTGCTGGGCATTCATGAGTCCTTGGGACGCCGCCGAGCAGACGAAGTCGAAATGAGGTGTTTCGCCGCGAAGCACACAGCCAAGAGCGACGACGATATCCGCGGGCCCTTTTTGGCCCTCGAGAACACCTTCGAAAGCCCACTCCGACGCGAGCGGGAGTTCGAAACTGCCCGGCACGTCGAGCACAAGGAGATCCGCCGGAACGAAACCTGCATCCGTGAAATAGCTCTTTGCGCTTGCGACGAGCCCATCCATGACTTCGGGATACCAGAGCGTTTTAAGAATCACGATGCGCGGTTTGCGCTTTTCGATGAGAGTTTGGACCTTGGGTAGAGACCAGCCTTGCGGCCAGCGCTCTAACATCTTTGCGGATTCGGAAAGTGTCATATCTCAGGTGCCTTTCGTGCCCGTCACCTCGAGGCCGAAGCCTTCGAGTCCGACGAGTTTTTTCGGATGGTCCGTTACGAGTTCCATTTTCTTTACGCCGATGCGGCGAAGAATCTGTGCTCCGACGCCGTAGCTACGGAAGTTTTCTTCGGAGGATTCGTCCTCCAGCGAAAGTTTCGATTTCGTGGCCGAACGAAGATACACGAGGACGCCGACCGGGCTTTCGGCCAGACGATCGAAGATTTTCTTGAAGGGATGGGTTCCTTGGCTCAGTCCCTCGAGCATTTCACTGAGAGGCTGGGATTTTTGCACGCGCACGCGGCAGTTCGCCGTAGAAACTTGAGAGAGGTCGCCCAAAATGAAGGCCCAGTGTTCAGCACCGTCGAGAGACGAGGTAAAGCGGCGTAGTTTCAACGGACGTCCCGCATAGATTCCGAGATCCTCGGCATCCGACTCTGCCAGAACCGAGGTGTCGTGATTGAGACGATACACGATCAGGTCCGCGATGCTGAGCATGGGAATCTTGTGTTCGCGTGCGAAATTTTCGAGATCTCCCGAGCGGGCCATTGAACCATCTTCGTTGAGAATTTCGCAGATTGCGGCGGCTGGCGACAGTCCCGCGAGTCTTACGAGATCGACGCTGCCTTCGGTATGGCCGGCGCGCACGAGAACTCCGCCTTCGCGGGCGCGCAACGGGAAGACGTGTCCCGGCACTACGAGATCGTCACGAGTCGTCCCCTGGGCGATTGCCGTCTGGATCGTATGAGCGCGATCAAAGGCGGAAATTCCGGTTGTAATACCTTTCTTCGATCCGATGGAGACGGTGAAAGCGGTGCCGAGACTCGACTCGTTGTTCTGCACCATGGGGGGAAGATTCAGTCGATCGAGGATTTGCGAGGCCATCGGCAGACATATCAATCCGCGTGCATGCTTGGCGAGGAAGTTGATGTTCTCCGGAGTCGCGAACTGAGCGGCGAGAACAAGGTCGCCTTCATTTTCACGGTCGGCATCGTCGGTCAGCAATACGACTCCTCCGCAACGGATGGCTTCGATAGCTTTTTCGACGCGTTCAAAAACTGTCATGAGCGTGTGCCTTTCCAGTACTCGGCGTAGCGAGCGGCGTGCTTGGCGATGAGATCGGCTTCGATGTTGACGGTATCAGACTCGGTGAGTTCCGAGAAGCGCGTGAGCTTGAGGGTATGAGGAATGAGCGTAACGTCGAATTCGGTAGAGCTTCCCAGATCCCTGACCGCGTTTACAGTGAGACTGACGCCGTCGACGGCGACCGAGCCTTTAGGAACAAGAAATGGAGCGACCTTGTCCCGGTCGGGGCCTTCGACGCTAAAACTTAAGGTGAGGACTTCTTGTCCTTGAATACGTTTTGCGACGCGCGCGGGCGCATCGACATGGCCCGAAACCCAGTGGCCGCCGAGCGGATCACCCATCTTGAGCGAGCTTTCGAGGTGAAGCCCCTGACCCTTTTTGAGGTCTTTAAAGTTCGTGGCCTTGAGAGTTTCCGGTCCGACTTGAAAAAGAACTTTTCGCCCGTCCAGAGCGACAACGGTGAGACAAACCCCGTTGGTCGCGATGGAATCGCCGATCTTCCAGGAAACAGTAGAAAGCGAGGTCTCGACCCACAGATTCCAACAATCGGAAGCCTGATCTTTTTCGTAGCTCAAAACCCGAGAAGTATCTTGAATGAGACCGGTAAACATCGCAGAAGCCGGTCTATCAAATAGACACAACTTCTGTCACTTCGGGAATAGAATCCTTGAGACGGTTCTCAATACCCATCTTCAAGGTTGCGGTCGAAGAAGGACATCCGGCGCAGGCACCCTTCAGATGCAAGAAGACGATACCGTCTTCAAACTTTTCGAAGGTGATATCGCCGCCATCCATCGCCACGGCGGGTCGGATGTCATTGTCGAGGATCTCGACAATCTTACGCTCGATCTCGTTCTTGGGCTGGACGGTGGTCGTTTCGCTCATCAAAGCGTCCAAACGCACGGCCTTTTCGCCGGTGGCCAAGAACGTCTTGATTGTTTCGATGATCTCATCGTTGAGTTCCGTAAGGCGTTCCTGGTCGTTCAGAGTGACCGTCACGAAATTCTTACCGACCATGATGGCACCGACGCCGTCGAGACTCATGAGCTTCTCAGCCAGCGGAGACTTGCCGCGAGCCGCCTCGATATCCTTGTAGTTCTGAGCGCCCGCCAGCAAGAAGGCCACGTTGGTCGTGTACTTCAGGGTGTTGGGATTGGGAGTAAACTCGAGTTCGACGCTGTATTCAGATGCGCTCATGTCTTTATCCTCTCAAAGACGCTCATCCCACGCAATCAAGCTTTACGTCAACGTTAGGATCTCGCCCTTATATCGAATGTTAGCGACCTTCTCGAGCGTGAGAGCCACTCCCAGATTCGTGAGCAGGATCGTCCAGAAATCCCCTCCGCTAAGTCGCATCAGAATGGAATCGTCGAAGCAGGTGGCGGTAGCGGTCCGCGGGACACCTTTAAAGAGGGCAATCTCCCCAAAACAGTCTCCCTGCCCAAGCACGATACTCGGCGTGTCGCTCTTCTGAATAGCCACCTTCCCGCGAACGACC
>JBDSDI010000268.1:0-9648 GCA_039920645.1 Bdellovibrionota bacterium
CGGCCGTCGGATTCGCCGATGACTTTCAGCGGTTGAGTGGTCACGCCCCGCGCGAACATGATTTCATGCAGCTTGCCATTCTTCTTGATCTTTACGCGCATCCATTCGGAAAGCGCGTTCACGCAACTCGCGCCAACGCCGTGAAGTCCGCCGGAAACTTTGTAGGCCGAACCTTCGAACTTACCGCCCGCATGAAGTTTCGTGTACACGACTTCGGCCGCGGAAATTCCCATCTCTTCGTGAAAGTCGACGGGCACGCCGCGACCGTCGTCTTCGACCGTAATCGAGTTGTCGACATGGACGATGATCGAAATATTTTTCGCGAAACCTGCGAGCGCTTCGTCTACGGAGTTATCGACGATTTCTTGGACAAGGTGATGCAAACCACGCGTGCCGGTGTCGCCGATGTACATGCCGGGGCGTTTGCGAACGGCGTCGAGACCCTCAAGAACTTTGATCTTCGAAGCGCCGTAGTCATCGGCAGTACCGACTTGTGAGTTATTGTTTTCTTCAGTCATGAACGATAGATCCCTCTAGGCAAAAAGAACTACGTCGGACTGATCTCTCCTCGCTTCACAGTGAAGTGGCGCGACTGCGTAAAATTCGCAGAAAGAATCGTGTTGGAATCTGTTCCCGTGATCAGAATTTGACCCGAAATTTGGCCCAACATTTCCAGTAGTTTTTTGCGCCTTAAAATATCTAATTCATTAGAGAAATCGTCAATCAAAAAGAGTGGAATTTCACGTCTTTCAAGGCTCACCCAAAGGGCGTGCGTCCACTTCAAAGAAAGAGCCAAAAGGCGGGCTTGTCCCTGCGAGGCTTTGCTCCGTGCGTCAATGCCTCCGAGCTCGGTTTTGAAGTCATCGCGATGCGGTCCCCGGTGAGTCCAGCCCGTTGCTAAATCTTTGCGATACTCGTCTTTAAGTATTTGATAATATTTTATTTTATCGAAGCTTCGACCTTTTTCAACGGAATCCTGCTCAAATTGGAGGCCTACAGACCCAGAAAGTGCCTCAAAAAGAGGACCCGCGACTTGCTGAAAATAGCCTTCAAAACGCGGCCACACCTCGCGTCGAAGCATCGCCACACCTTCGGCTTCCACGGCCAAAGTTCGACTCCATGTGTCCATTTCGGGCGTGAAATCTGAAATGTCGTCGCGCTGATACTGCTTCAAAAGCCGATTACGGCTCTTGAGGACCTTATCGAAACGGGCCAGGACTTCGGAATATCCGGGACAGACGTCGATCAGCACGGTGTCCAGAAAGCTGCGACGATGCTCCGGACCTTCGCGAATCAAAGCATGATCGTCCGGTGAAAACACAACGATTGGAATCTTCTCCGCCAAGCTCATCACGCGTGTTTTCTTGTCGTTGAGTTTCCATACCCAGCTCTGTGATGTGGATTCGTAGAAAAGCTCGCACTGATAAAGCAGGCCGACGTCGTCTCGGCAGTCGAGATGAACCGAGAGAGGCGTTCCGTCGTCAGGAATCCAATCCCCCCGATGACTATAGGGACGAAAGCTGGTGCCCTTTACGCAGGCGTAGAGGGCTTCCAGCAGATTACTCTTACCTTGACCGTTCTCTCCCCAAAAACCGTTAACGCCGCTGCCGAACTCCAACTGGAGATTTTTGAGATTTTTAAATCCGGCGATGCGAACGTTTTCGATCTTCAAACGGGATCAGATCCTCATCGGCATGACGACGATCTGGTAACCGGGGTTCGAAGGACAGGTGATCAGAGCGGGCTGAAGTTTTTCACCGAGGTGAAGCGTAAGTTCGTCGCCGTCGAGATTCGAAATTGCGTCGGTGAAGAACTTCACGTTGAAGCCCGTTTTGAATTCGTTGCCATCATAGGTCGCTTCGACTTCGTCGTTCGCTTCGCCGATATCCGGATTGACGGTCGTGAAGACGATCTTTCCTTTTTGGAAATCGAAGGAGACGACACGCGAACGATCCGAAACGAGCAGGGCCATTCGGCGAAGGCTCGTCGCGAGTTCACGGCGAGAGACTTCGAGTTTCGAAGCGAGATTGGTCGGAAGAACACGGCGGTAGTCAGGGAACTCTCCGTCGATAGGACGGATCCAAAGGTTGTTCTCAGCGACCTGGACTTTGATAAGGTTCTCGTCCGCGGTGAGTTCGAAGTACTCCTCGGTCGTGCTTTCGAGAAGGCGACGAAGTTCGAGCGCTCCCTTACGCGGGATAATAAGGCCCTTCTGGAGCTTCAACTCGCCAACTTCCTCTTGGGGGATGTCCATGAGCGCCAAACGGTGTCCATCGGTCGCCACGGCCCTTAGAAAGGCTTTGCCGTTAACCTCGGTGGTTTCAAAATAGATACCCGTGAGAAAATAACGAATTTCTTCAAGACAGATCGCATGCTCGGTCTTTTGAAGAAGGCGGATAAAGTCACGACACTTCAGCTTCGCACTGGAGAGTTGGCCTTTCGGCGAGGTTTTAAAATGAGGGAACGAGTCAGAACTCAGACCGAGGATCTTAAATTTGGATTTTCCGGCAGTGATCTCGATCTTGCTCGAGTCCGTTGCCTTGAGACGGATCAAATCGGAATCTCCGCATTCTTTCACGATCTCGTAGACTTGCTTAGCGGGGATTGCGAGACGACCGGTCTCCAGAGTTTGGCATTTCACTTCACTGCTCGTGAAGATCTCCAGATCCGTCGCCGAGATTTGAAGAAGATTATCCTTCACCTCGATGAGAGCATGATTCAACGAAGGCATCGTGTTTCTGCGCTCGACTACTGTCAGCGTCTTTTCGAGTCCTTTGAGAAAATCTTTCTTCTGGATTTTGAAGTCCATGGCTCTCCTGCTCCCCTGTATCTAATAATTCATTGTTGTTGTTAGATATTGTTGTATCGTTGAATAGCGTGAATGAACCTAGTTAACGATATGTTATCAAACAACTTTTCCCGTGGATAACTTTGAGGACACTCTCGTGAAATGTGGGGTCTTTGATGAGGTATCACGACCATTTCACGAGTTATCCACAACTTCGTCATGAAGTTATCCACAGCTTCTTCATTACCTAAGCGTGCCAGCCAAGTCCATGGCTAGGCCGCTTCCTCACTCCTTATTCTGGAGCGAATTTTCGATCTGTCGAACCTGATTCTTAAGAACGGGATCGTTGTTGATCGATTCCTTGATGAAGGAATGCCCGTGCAGAACCGTGGTGTGGTGACGATTGCCGAGTTCTTGACCAACGGCGCTGGCGCTCAGCTGACCGAGCTCACGCGCGAGGAACATCACGACTTGGCGCGCCTTGGCGACGGGGCCCTTGCGCGAAGGTCCACGCAGGTCGGAAGATTTGATTCCAAAAAACTGAGAAACGGTCGCGATGATGTCTTCGATCGTGATGATCTTTTGTTTCTCGGCGATGTAGTTCTTGAGAACCTTGCGGACGAGTTCCATGGTGATTTCTTGGTTGTACATGGCCGCATGGGCCGCGATTTTGATGAGCGATCCTTCGAGTTCGCGGACGTTCGATTTTACGTAGCTCGCGATAAGGTAAGCGACCTCGTCGCCGAGGCGGATTTTCTCGGCCTCGGCACGTGTGCGCAGGATTGCGACGCGCGTTTCGAGTTCGGGGACGTCGACCTCGGATACCATGCCCCATTCGAAGCGCGAAATAATGCGCTCATGAACGTCCTGCATCTCTTTGGGAAGACGATCGGATGCGACGACAATTTGCTTGCCGGCATCATATAAACCATTGAAAATATGAAAAAATTCGTCCTGAGTAGAGGTCGCTCTCGACAGGAACTGAATGTCGTCCATCAAGAGAATATCGCATTGGTTTTTGTAGAGTTCGCGGAGTTGATGGCGCTGGTCGGTGCGGATGGATTGAATCACTTCCTCAATGAAGCGCTGGGTGGACGAGTAGCAAATTTTTACAGTGGGATTCGTTTGTGCGAGACGGTAGCCGATCGCCTTCAGAAGGTGGGTTTTCCCAAGACCCGTTTTGCCTGAAATAAAGAGGGGATTGTAGACGCCGGGTTTGTTGGCGACCGCGAGGGCGGAAGCATGCGCGAATTGGTTGCTTTTGCCGACCACGAAAGACTCAAAAGAGTACTTCGGGGACAAAACTTCCCCTAAAACCGTACGAACGTCGGAGCCGCGAGGCCCTTCGATCCCTTGTTTGAGGTCTTCAAACGACTTGCCGTAATTTTCCTGAATCAACGTGGCGCACCCCTTGCGAAAGAAAGATCTTCTAGGAGTTTTGCCGGACGCATTCAAGACCCAAAGAACCCTGATTTTAAGTGTTGATTGTTGCCGGGTCTTCGTGCCATAAGAACCAGCTACATATGAAAAGAACCTACCAACCCAGCCGTCGCAAACGTAAGCGCGTTCATGGATTCCTTGAGCGCATGTCGACCCCTGGTGGCCGCAAAGTGTTGAGCAACCGCCGCCGCAAAGGTCGCAAGAAACTCACCGTCGGCGTCGCTAGCAAAACACGCAGAGCTAATTAAACTAACGGGCAGCGCCGCGCTGTATTTGTTCTTCGGCGCTGTCTCCAGAATAAGTCGATCGGCGACATTCGTTTGTTAAAGAAGCCAAAGCAATATCGTTGGTTCCACATACGGGGCTTGAGCGTTCGTGTGGGTTCCCTCTCGGCCTCATGGGTCGATGTCGATGCAGAACGTCAACTGAGATGGCCCTTAATCGTCAGCCTCCCCAAACCTTGTGGAACCGCGGTAACCCGCAACAAGTTCAGGAGAATATGCCGGAGTTATTTCTCAGATCTTTCCAAGAAAGAAGGATGGAGCTCTGAGCGGAAAGTTTTATGGATTCGACTCGACAGACGCCAGCGTCTGGAAAAAAAAGTGACCCTTCTCGAATGGCAGCCCATTTTCGAGAAGCTCTTAAAAAAACTCCCCTCCGAAGCGTTGTCGCCTTCGCGGCCTTCTCCTTCTATAAAACTATGATCGCACCTCTCATACATTCTCTGGGCGGAGTTGGTCTCGGATGTCGTTATTCGCAGACTTGTTCTGAATTTGCGGCTATCTCGATTCTCGAGCACGGAGTTTTTCACGGATCGTGCCGGGCCCTCAATCGTGTTTGTTCCTGTAACCCCTGGTCGGAACCCAGGGCTCATTTGATGTTTGCTCAGTCTAAGGAAGCTCTTTCATGAACATGAATCGCAAAAACATTTTTATCATTGGTGCCTTTATCGTTTTCATCGGACTTTATCAGTACTTCGTACTGAGTCCGTACCAGGCACGCTTCCGTCAGACCCAGGCGCAAAGCGTGACGGCACAAGCGGTGACACCGACGAAAACTCTCGACGAAACGAACGGGAAGAAGAAAGCATTGAGCCCCACCGCTCAAGAATCTCTCGACGCGGCCAACACTCCGATCACTCACGACGTGATCAGCGAAATCCAAGCCGGACACAATCGCTCTATCGAAGTCATCGAAGGCGCAGCCCTAGGTCGCGCGGTTTTGGCCGACTATTTTGTGCGTGGAGCAAACGTCAGAACCCCAATCGTTCTTAACAATGAAAAACTCGTATGGACCTCGTCGAATGCCGCCGTTCAGCGCTGCTTCGACACCCTTAACAAGGCTCACGTGCAGCCCGCCGCAAATGCGAACGAAGTTGTTCTGCAATCCGATACTCCCCAGGGCTTTTGCGCGCTTCGTATCGCAACCAACGACAATAACCCCGGTCTTGTCGGCATGACCGTCACGCTCGATCGCTTCAAGACGAACCCCGGCGAATTCATTGAGCTCACGAGCCAAGGCGTGCTCGGAAGCGAAAAGCAAGCCGATCAAAACTATGTTGCCTATAAAATGGACGATTCGATCCACAAGGTTCACGGAAAAGATCTTTTCGCCAAAACAGAAGTCCACGGTCGCATGAGCTGGATGGCTTGGGGAGATCGTTATTTCTCCATCATCGTGAAACCTTCGGGCAGCTACAGCCCCGACCTCAACTACGGCTCCCTTCCCTCGGAGGCCGGCGCGAAAGTTTCCGAAATACCCGTCTCTTACTCCTTCCGTTATCCAGCCGCTCCTGAAGACGGCAAAACGCGCTTCGATTTTTCTACCGACGTCTACTTCGGAACGCGCGATCCCAGCGCGTTGAATGCGATCGCTCCCGATCTCGTCGAAACGGTTGATCTCGGATTCTTCGCGTCCGTCGCGCGCGTGATGTTGTGGGCACTGAAATCCCTCAACACCGTCTTCCACAACTTCGGCGTTTCGATCATCGCACTGACGCTCATTGTTCGTCTGTTGTTCTGGCCCCTCAGCAAGAAGGCGTACACGTCGACGAACCGCATGAAAGAACTGCAGCCTGAGATGGAACGTATCAAGAAAAAATACGACTCCACCGATAAATCCCAGGCCGAGAAGATGAACAAAGAAGTCTTCGCGCTCTACAAGACGAAGAAAGTAAATCCTCTCGGCGGATGTTTGCCGATGCTCTTACAACTTCCGATTTTCCTCGGACTCTACGGGGCGCTTAACCACTCGATCGATCTCTATCAAGCGCCCTTCTTCGGATGGATCCAGGATCTTTCAATGCGCGATCCTTTCTATATTCTTCCCGCTCTGTGGACGGTTAGCTTGCTCGGTTACATGCAGGTGAACCCGCAAGCGATGAACACCAGTCAGCCCGGCATGCCGAACATGAAATGGATCATGATGGGTATGAACGTCTTTTTCGGATTCCTCTCGAAGGATTGGCCCTCGGGTCTCGTCCTCTATCTCGTCGTGAGCAACTGCGTTGGACTCTCGCAACAGTTCTTCCTCCAACGCTCAAATAAGAAATTACAGTTAATGAAAGAAGGAGCTTAATTATCATGGCAGGTTTTATGACATCGGCGCTCAAAGCGCTTGGACTCAAGAAGGATTCGGGAGCCCCCACCGACTCGATGGATCTCAACGAGTTCCTCGCGGAAATCGCGAAACTCTCGGGCTTCGATCTCGACTTCTCCCCTAGCGAAACCGCTGAGGGAACCGTCTTCGAAATCACCGGCGCAGACGCCGAAGAATTCCTCGGCGACAGCTCGGAAATGCTCGAAGCACTCGCGCACATTTCCATGCGTTTCCAACGCCGCAAAGCTGGAGTCTCCAATGAGCCCGGCGCACAAGAAAGCACTTCCGAATTCCGCATCAGTTTCGACGCCGGCAATTTTCGCGAACGTAAAACCCAAGATCTCCGCGACCTCGCGGAATCAAAGCGCCAAAAGGTCATTGAGGCGGGCGGCAAGCCTTCCTACATCAATGCTCTCGGGCCAGCAGAACGCAAAGTCATTCACACTTACATCACCAGCACCGGTGACGTCGTTTCCGAATCGATCGGTAGCGGCTACTTCAAACGCATTCGCATTCGTCTCAAAGACGACACGCGCACCGAAGCGGGACCTCGTTCCGGTAACGGCGGCGGCGGTCGTGGTCCTCGTCGCGATGGCGGCGGTGGCGGCAACGGTGGCGGTGGTCGCGGACCCCGTCGCGGTGGCGGCAATGGCGGTGGCGGTCGTTCCAATAACGGCGGCAACGGTGGTAATGGTGGCGGCAATCGCAACTACGGAAACAACGATGCGGCTCGCGAAGCGAATGGCAATGTTGTGCGTCCCGAAGGATCGGCTCGTGAAGTTGACGACAACATCGGCAACCGTCTGAAGCCCGGCGAAGAGTCTGCGTTCACTTTCGATTCGCATGACAACGACAACGACAGCAGCAAGTCTTAACGAAAATTCTCGCAGAGAAGCCAATTCTCTAGCTTATTTTCAGCGCATTGGATCCCCCATCGTGGCCACGGCCACGGCCCTGGGGGGTCCGATCGCAATTCTGCGCGTCTCGGGACGCGACCTTTCTTTTCTCGAATCGCTCGTAGGGACTTTGCCCTCTCCTGGAGAAGCCAAGCTTCGTAAGCTCATGTCTCCGGAAAAACAATTCTTGGACGAGGCCCTCGTGCTTCGTTTTGTCGCCCCCCATTCTTTCACGGGCGAAGACGTCATCGAAATTCAAGGCCACGGGGTTCCAGCCCTGGTCGAAAAAATTCAGGAAACGATCATCCGCCTTGGAGCCATCGCGGCTTTGCCTGGCGAGTTCAGTTTCCGCGCAGTCCTCAATAATAAAATGACCCTCGAAGAGGCGTCGCGCTTGCAGACCCTTTTCGGAATGGAGGGACTCGGCTCGAGTTCCGCCTCAAAGCTTCTTTCCTTTGGAAAATCTTCCGATGAGCGGGTGAACAAAAGTTTCGACGAGGTTCTCGAATCTGTCGCGGCGGCCCGCGGGCGCATCGAAGCCGCAATCGATTTTGCGGAAGCTGAAAGCGAACAGGCTCAGGATATCGCCTCGGCCGAAAAGCGACTCGTCACCGTCGAGCGAACTCTCCAACAACTTCTCAACTCTTACGACGTGTTCGCACGAAATGCGCGCATCCCCACCGTGATTTTGCTCGGTCGCCCGAATGCCGGCAAAAGTACACTCCTGAATCTCTTGGTGGGCGGCAGGCGCTCGCTCGTTTCGGAAACTGCCGGCACGACCCGAGATTATGTCGAAGTTCAGTTGCGCACTCCGTCGGGACAAAGCTTCCGACTTCTCGATACGGCCGGACTTCGAGGGGCTCTCGAAAGTACCGATTCCATCGAAATGCAGGGAATGGAGCTCGGCCTCGAAATGATGGAGTCGGCCGATGTTCTCGTCTGGCTCGAAGATCTTCGCTCGCCGAACGAGACTTTCGGAAACCCGCGGGTCGATGAACTCTTCAAAAAGAAGCGGGTTTTGAAGCTTTTTACCCACGTAGATCTCGCAGATTTACCCCCCTTTTCGGGTGCCTTTTTCAACCTTATTGGCGACAAAGCTAGCGATGCTTCGCAGGCAGTTCTCGATTTCGTCGAGAAAATCTGCTTTGAACGCGGGGAAGAAGGCGCCTCGGTTCTCGAAGAAAGTCAGTTGATCTCACAACGCCAGGAAGAGCTCTGCCGAAAAGCTTTGGGGGAAACCCGCGAAGCTCTCCAATGTTTGCGCGGAGAGCGGTCTTTGGAATTGGTCGGAGATGTTCTTCGGCACCTCGACTCGCTTCTTCGAAGCGCTCGCGGAGAAGGCTTGACCGACGATTACATCGGACAAATTTTCACGCAGTTCTGTCTCGGAAAGTAAAAATATGGAAACACGTTTTGATGCCATCGTGATCGGAGGGGGACATGCCGGAGTCGAGGCGAGTCGCGCCCTTTCCGCGCGCGGTTTCAAAACGGCTTTGATCAGCTTCGATTCGAAAAAGATCGGAGCCATGTCCTGCAACCCGGCCATCGGGGGTGTTGCCAAAAGTCATCTCGTCTACGAAGTCGACGCTCTGGGTGGACTCATGGGAACGGCGGCCGATCATGCCGCGATTCAGTCTCGCCGACTCAATCTTCGAAAGGGACCGGCGGTTCGCTCGACCCGAGTCCAGTGCGACAAGGCCCACTATACCGAGCTCATGTCCGGCTGGGCGGCGACGTGTGAGAACCTGCATGTCATAGAGGGAGAGGCCGCTTCGTTCACCTGGGACGAAAGTTCGCGCAAAATTACAGGCGTTCGCATGAAAAATGGCTTGAGTCTCAGCTCGAGAGCAGTTGTAATCACATCTGGAACTTTCATGCGCGGACTCATGTTCTGTGGTGATGACCGCGCGGTCGGAGGTCGGGTCG
>JBDSDI010000269.1:0-5364 GCA_039920645.1 Bdellovibrionota bacterium
GAGGAAATCTTTCCCGAGATTCAGGAAATCTGAATTCGGGGAAATCTTTCCCAGAAGAAACAGCGGTGGCAGGGGTTTGGCAGGGAACCATGGGTTCCCAGGGGGCTCTTGGGGGGTACCGGTCTAAGAATCCAATCTGTCCCTATTGGTTAATAGGTATTTGGATTCGTTTTCATTTTGGCGATTACCATTTCATGTCGGTATTGAAATGGAGCGGGAGACGGGATTCAAACCCGCGACCTTTGCCTTGGCAAGGCAACGCTCTATCAGCTGAGCTACTCCCGCGTAAGAAGGTTCTTAGTTAGTGGGACTTTCCAGCCTTGGCAAGCCCCAGAAACGCGAGTTTCGGGTTTTTACACGAGAGAGGAGGGGTCTTGAGGATAAAGCCGCCCGCAAACACTGTCCTCAGAAGCGGCGTGTAAAGAAGCTCGCCTCTCTTACGAGGTTATTCACAAAATTCTTTACAAGGTGGCTTGACGATATGTGGATAACACCGTAAAACTTGGGCTAGGCAATATATCATCGGTCCTGTCCCCTAACGGGCCCGATTGATTTGTAAAAGCCCGGACCGCAGTCCCCTTGCCCTCCCCTCTGCGTCCGGGCTTTTCTTTTTCCTAAAATCGCCCACATCTTTGACTCAGCTTCTTCGGGCTTTATGCTAAGTCCATGATTCAACAAAGAATTTCATCGGACCGCCTGCGTGTGGCTACACTCCAGTATTACATCCGCCCCGTCGACAGTTTTGCTCAGTTCGAAAGTCAGGTCGCGGGCCTCGTCGAAACGGCCGCCGACTACCGCTGTGGTCTCGTCGTGTTTCCGGAATACTTTTCCACGCAGCTCCTCACGCTCAACGATGTGAAGCGGCCGATCCGCGATCAGATTCGCGATCTCGCCGAACAAAAAGACCGCGTCGTCGAAATGATGAGCAAGCTCGCTCAGAAGCATAAGATCTACATTTGTGGCGGCACGATTCCCGCCGTCAACAAGCAGAAAAATCATATCGAAAATCTCTGCTACTTCTATGGACCGAGTGGTGAGTTCGCCATTCAAGGCAAACTTCACATGACTCGTTTCGAGGCAGAAGAGTGGTTTGTGCAGCCGAGCGAGAAGCTCAAAGTTATCGAAACAAGTTTCGGGAAGGTCGCCATTGCGATTTGCTACGATGTTGAGTTCCCGGAACTCGTGCGCGCCGCCGCTCGCAAGGGCGCGCGTATTCTTATCGTACCGAGCTGTACCGACGACCGCCAGGGATGGCTGCGGGTGCGCTACTGTGCGCAGGCGCGCGCAATCGAAAACCAAATGTACGTCATCCACTCTTCGACCGTCGGTTCGCTGCCGATGGTTCCGGCCGTATCACTCAACTACGGCCAGTCGAGCATTCTTACGCCCAGCGATTTCGCCTTTAGTCGCGACGGTATTCTTGCTGAGGGTATTCCGAACCAAGAAACGATGGTACTCGGTGAACTTAACCTCGCCACGCTCCAGGAATCGCTCGACAACGGCACCGTGCTTCCGCTTCGCGACAGTGAGCGCTCGGCCGAGCTAGTTTCGAAAATAGAATTCCCCGTTATTAAATAAAATCACGAAAGAGATTGCATAATGTCCACTCGACTTCCATCCAAAATCAACGCCGAAGTGCGTCCGATCCGTGCAGACGATATCCCGGGCATTATCTCGCTCTGCGAGCGTGTGTACCCGGGTTCGACGGCGTGGAATCCCGCGCAGCTTGAATCACACATGAGAATTTTCCCGCGCGGCCAACTCGTCGCTGAAGATGCGGCCACGGGCAACGTGCTCGCCTATGCCGCCGGTCTCATTGTGAACTGGGATGATTACAATGCGTCAGATCCGTGGCGCGATTTCACTGACCGCGGTATGTTCACCAATCATGACCCGGACAACGGCCGCACGCTTTACGGGGCCGAGGTCATGGTCGATCCGGCGCTTCAGGGTCAGGGTCTCGGAGCTAAGCTTTACGAAGCTCGGCGCGAACTCTGCCGGGAGCTCAGGCTTTTGCGCATCCGTGCGGGCGCGCGGCTGCGCGGCTATCACGCTTACGCCGACACTATGAGCCCGCAGGACTACACGCTGGCTGTGATTCAGGCGAAGGTTTTTGATCCCACGTTAAGCTTCCAGCTACGTCAAGGATTTCAGGTCCTCGATGTGGTTCACGGATATTTGCGCGAAGATCCAGAGAGTCGGGGCAATGCCGCGCTCATCGAATGGATTAACGCTGCGGTCGCCGAGCCGCGACACATTGACCGCCAGCGCGAGTCGCGGTTCTTCGTAGAAAATTTTGAAATTAAAAAAATATAGATGTCCCTTAGGAGATCGGTTGCAGGATCGCTCCGCGCTTACTTACACTTCACGAGCCAGTCGGACTCGAGGCCGGCTTGCGCACCGGAATGCATCGCGGTGAGCGTGGCGTAGAGCTGCGAGGCGATGGGGCCAGCTTGACCGTTACCCACGCGCACGCGCTCTCCTCTCCAACCCAGTTCAGCAATACTCGTGATTACGCTCGCGGTGCCGCAAGCAAAAACTTCCGTGGTCTTTCCAGTGACGAGACCCTTGAGCATTTCGTCGACGGCGATCGGAGTTTCTTGGACGGGAATGCGCAAATGCTTCGCAATCTTGATGATGCTGTCGCGCGTGACACCCGCAAGGATTGTATCTCCGAGCGGAGGCGTCTTGAGGATTCCGTCTTCGACAACAAACACGTTCATGCCGCTGAGTTCTTCCAAGTAACGGCGTTGGGTTGCGTCCAGGAACATCACGTTCGTGAATCCGAGTTTTTTAGATTCTGCGACCGCGCGAAGCGAAGCGGCGTAGTTCGCGCCGGTCTTCGCGGCGCCGAGGCCGCCTGGTGCTGCGCGCACGTGCTTGTCCGAGATCCAGATGCTGATCGTCGACGGCTTATCCGACACGACATCGCCGAAGTAGCCGCCCACGGGGCAGGCGAGAATGTAGAAAAGGTATTCGCTCGCGGGCGCAACGCCCAGAGAGTTCGAGTTGCCGATCATGGTCGGACGCAGGTAGAGCGATCCGGGTTGATCAGGCGTGAGATGCGCGAGTTTTGCGACGAGCGCCTTGAGGCCGTCCATGAACTGATCTTCGGGGTAGCTCGGCATGGCGAGCGCTTCGGCACTCAAGGACATGCGGCGGATGTTCGCCTCGGGGCGGAACATGTGGATGCCGCTCGGTTGCTTATAGGCCTTAAGGCCTTCGAAGATTTCCTGAGCGTAATGCAGAGTCTTGGAGCCGGGGTGCATCTCGAAACGGTGCAGATCTGACACCGTCCATGGCTTCCATTCACCGTCTTTGTAAACGGCCTCGACCATGTATTTACCGTAGTATTTGCCGAAGCCTAGCTGCGAAATAGGCAGGAGCTCATCGATCGCATTGAGAGACATAATCACGTCTTAGTCTCCAGCGGGATTCTCGTAAACTACGCATCGCGCAAAAGGAAAATCCTCGCCCCCGACATCCGTGTCGGTGGGCTAGGTTGCTTCGCTGTCTTTGTTTTTATGCTGCTACCAGTCGGTTTCTCCCTTCGTGTTTGGCTCTGTAGAGAAGCACATCAGCCTGTGCTGAAGCGCTCATCATCGAAGTGTCCGTGTTCCAGGTTACTGCGCCGAAGCTTGCCGTCAGCGAGATCTTGTCCCCTTTTTCGTTGATACGGCAGCTACTCGTTGCGATCTGAAGGCGCAGGGCTTCGAGGAAGTTACGGTTCGTTTCGACGTCTCCGGAGAGCACCATGACAAACTCTTCTCCCCCCATGCGGCAGAGCATGCCCCCCTCGGGCGTGTTCTGCTTCAAAATTTTTGCAACGTGTTTCAGGGCTTCGTCACCGGCCAGGTGGCCATAGGTGTCGTTCACTTTTTTGAAGAAGTCGATGTCGACGATTACGAGCGTGGTCTCATGTGGGAGCAAACCGAACTCGCGGCGACTCTCGATGAGTCCCATGAAAGCTTCGCGGCGCAGACATTGTGTCAGAGCGTCGCGCTCGGCGCGTTCGCGCCAGACGGAAACTTCGCGTGTCAGTGAGAGGATTTGCGCTTCGTGTTTTTTGAGAAGGTCTTGGTAGTGAATTTGGGTTTGGATTTCAGTGGCTAAGATCATGGGGCCTCCTAAGGTGAGTGCCGATGCCGCCAGGGAAGTGTTGTGTGTGAAGGTTTATCCCTGGCGACACCGGACTCGGACGTTCTGCTTACGTACTGCTAGGTCTTCTGAGGTTTCTTTTGTCGTTCCTGACTAAGGTAATTTCACGACGCGTGCCACACGCGGCGAAGCCTTCGAATTGGGAATGGAGAAAATACGAGGCGCCGGCACCGCAAAAGAGTGGGGTGTCGGCGCCTCAAGAGTGATGCGGACGCGCCTCTACGACCTTGGGAAAGGGTTTAGAGGGTCACGAGTATTAAGGATTTATTAAGACGCTTTTTTGAGAGCGTCTTTGGCGGGCGAGAGATTCAACTCTTTCATCCGGCGCGCAAGGTTCTTGCGGTCGATGTCGAGCTCACGAGCGGCAGCACTAATGTTGCCGTGGTGTTTATCCAGCGCTTTTGCGATCCACTGCGATTCAAAATGATCGAGGATCTGTTGTTTCATATCGGCGAGCGACGCGGTTTTCACGTCGAAGCTCGTATCGGGTTTCACGACGCTCACGGGGCGCGAGCCACCGATTTCGGGAAGCGCCGCGACGATCATGCGCATGTCATCGTATTCTTCGAGAATCGAAGCGCGCTCGATCCAGTTGTGGAGCTCGCGGATGTTCCCGGGCCACGGGTAGTAACCGAGACGATCGGCATCGCGCACGCCGTGCAGATCAAAGCGTCCCGCGATATGGCGCGAGAGGGCTTCAAGATCCGTCGTGCGCTCTCTCAGCGGCGGGAGCTCGAGCGTGATGATATTGAGGCGGTAGTAGAGATCTTCGCGGAAGAGGTTTTTCTTCACGAGCTCCTGGAGGTTTTTGTGCGAGGCCGCAACGATACGTCCGCGGAAAGGGATTTCCTTGTTGGATCCCACGCGCCTAAAGCGACGCTCTTGCAGGAAGCGAAGAAGCTTCGTCTGGTGCTGCGGCGCCATGTCGCCGATTTCGTCGAGAAAGAGCGTCCCGGTCTGGACGGCTTCGGCTAGACCGATACGGCTTGCGAGCGCTCCGCTGAAGCTTCCTTTTTCATGACCGAAGAGTTCACTTTCAAAAAGTTCTTGCGGGACGGTCGCGCAGTTGAGCGCCATGAAAGGCACCTTGTCTGCATCGGTGTAAGTGAGATGGTGAAGTTCCTGCGCCAGGACTTCTTTACCGGTTCCGGTCTCACCCTGAATGAGAAGGGTGGAGTGAGGTTTCTTAGCGAGTTGCTCCAAGAC
>JBDSDI010000270.1:0-14391 GCA_039920645.1 Bdellovibrionota bacterium
CCAAAGTCCGGGGCGACTTCGCGACGCTCCGCCGCTCTTTCGGATCGACCACGAATGGAAAGGTCCCGCGCTTAATGTGATCATGGGCGAGTCGGGTGCCGGAAAATCTACGCTTCTCAAAACTTTGGGGGGAGTATGGAAACCGCTCAGCGGGAAAATTTTCTTTGAGGACCAGCCGCTCTGGGCCGAAAACGGCTTCAATCAGAACCAAACACTCCTTGATCGAATCGGATTTTGTTTCCAGAACAATGCTCTATTTAATTCAATGAGCTGCTTCGAGAATCTGGCCTTTCCCCGCAGCAAAAGACGTCCCAACGAGAGCGCGGCCACGCGCCGGATGATCGCTTTGATGTGGCTCGATAAAGTTGGCCTCGGCGGCAGCGATGACCTTATGCCCCATGAACTCTCGGGCGGCATGCAAAAACGCCTGGCCATCGCCCGCACCTTAATTCTCGAGCCAGATTACATTTTCTTTGATGATCCCACAGCCGGTCTCGACCCCATCACCAGCCGACAGATTGCGCTTCTTCTTCTGGACCTGCTGCAAAAACGTCCGGCCCTGAGCTTCGTCGTGACCAACGACGAAGACCGCGCTCGATCCTGGTCAAAAAAGGTCTTCGAGCTTCGTCAGAATTCGTTGCAAGAGAAAGTGCTCGAATGATGATTCACTTCGACGACGTCTATAAGCGTTTTGGACTGAAGCGCGTGCTCAATGGCCTGACTTTCTCCGTAGCGAAGGGCGAAATATTTTTTATTTTAGGACGATCCGGAACCGGCAAAAGCGTTTCACTGAAGCACATGGTCGGCCTGCTCTCGCCGGACCAGGGCAAGATTTGGATCGATGACGAAGAGATCTCGAGCTACAGCGAGGAAGACTTCGTGCACATCCGCAAGAAATGCGGTCTCGTCTTCCAGCTCCCTGCCCTCGTCGATTCGCGCTCGCTCTACGAAAATCTCGTCATGGGCATTCGCCATCTCTCCACTGACGAAAAAAAGAAACGTATCTCGACGACTCTTCATGCCGTGGGGCTTCAGTCTCTTGAACCCGTTCTCTTCGAGCGCTTCCCGCCTTCCCTGAGTTACGGTGAACAAAAACGTCTTGCGCTGGCCCGCACACTTCTGCCGGACCCCGAGATTCTTCTCTACGACGAACCTACGACGGGTCTCGATCCCGTAACCGCGAAGCATATTCACGAACTCATCCGCAGCATCTCCAAAGACTTCGGCAAGACCTCGATCGTCGTGAGTCACGACATGCGCAATGCGCTCGCCACTGCCGACCGTCTTGCGGTCCTCGATGCAGGCCGCGTCGTAGATCAAGGTACCCCCGAAGAGATCCGAAATAGCCGCGTCGTTATGACCATGGCCTTCCTCGAGGACCTTGTATGAAGCAGCGCTTGCAGCATCTCAACGAGCACCTCAACTTTTTTTGGAATCTTTTTATTCGCCTTCCGCAGGTTTTTGTTGAACGTGAGGAGTTCCTGAGACAGTTCGCAGACGTGGGCATTCGTTCGCTCAGCACGACAGTTACGGCCGGGATCTTCACGGGCGCTATCATGGCACTTCAGTTCCATCTTCAATTAAAGGACTTCGGAGCCGAGTCGGTCTTGGGCGGTCTCAACACCTCCGGAACGATTCGGGAAGTCGGCCCAATCCTGATCGCATTCATGCTCGCAGGTAAAGTCGGCGCCTTCACGTCGGCCGAACTCGGTACAATGAAGGTAACAGATCAGATCCAGGCGGTGCGCTGTCTCGGCATCGATCCTATTTCATTCTTTGTCGTCCCTCGTTTCTGGGCCGTCGCCCTGAACTCGATTCTTTTGCTCGTCTTCGGACTCGTGATCTCGGTGATCGGAGGCCTCCTCGCCGTATGGGTCTCGGCGGGTATTAATCCCGACCAATACCTGCTGATGATAGCGCGCTTCACGTCGACCGAATCGCTCGCGCTGGCGATCAGCAAATCTGTCATCTTCGGTCTGCTGATGGGGCACATCTGCTGCGCGAACGGCTACTGGACCGAGGGCGGAACCCAAGGTGTCGGGCTCGCCGTTAAAAAGACCGCCGTGCAAAGTATGGTCTCGATCGTGCTCGCCGACTTTTTCGTCTCGTGGATCGTGGAACTCGTCGTGCGTTCCGGAGATTTCCGATGAACGTCTTCCAACGCTGCGCCGATACCTTGAGGATTCTGTTCAAGAGTATCAGTGCGCTCCTGAGTGGGCGCACCTCGTCCAAGGAAATCTGGAAACAACTCTACGAGTTCGGAAACTCTTCGATCGGTATTGTGGTCCTTTGCGTAACTTTCATGGGGATCATCTTGATCTCCGAGTACAGCTATCACATGAAACTCGTCATCGGGAACGACTCGATGATCCCCGGCTTCGCGATGATTCTTTTGATTCGCGAACTCGCACCGATCGTCGGCGCGCTGCTCATCACCTCGAAAATGGGCGCGAGTATCGCCGCCGAACTTGCCGCCATGAAGAACACTGAACAAATCGACGCTTATCGCCTTCTCGGTCTCGATATCGTCGAACTCTACGTGGCACCCCGGACGGTGGCCTCGGCCTTATCCGCCTGGGCACTCTCCACGATCTCGCTCGCGTTCGCGATTATGGGGGCGTGGATCGCCGCCGTAGTGTTCCTGAACTTCTCGACCGGTCCTTTCTTCCAAAGTCTTTTCGTCTTCGTTTCGGGGAAAGATCTTTTACTGATGAGTCTCAAGGCCATCATTTTCGGAAGCTGCATTCCCGCAATCAGTGCGCACTACGGACTCAACGCAAGTTTCGGCGCCGAGGGCGTGGGACACGCGACGACAGATGCCGTAGTCGGAAATTCCATCACGATCATCGTGATGGACTTCGTCATTACGTATCTGTATGCCGTCGCTACGACTTGAAAAACTTCAGAAGATCATGTCTAAGCCCAACGCGAAATAGACCTCTTTGGAATTGAACCAGAGCGCCGGTTGCCAGCGCAACTCGCTCGGTTTTTCGAAACCGATATCCTGGCTAATCACGGGGCCGATGCTTACGAGGTAGCGCGACGGGGCTTTGAGAAAGTCCTTTGTAGGCACCGAGAACTTCAAATGAAAGGTAGCCTGCGCGCCCCAACCGAAATACTCGTTGTAGGGGCCTTCGTAGAGCAGCTTCGTCCCCATCAAAAAAGTGGAGGAAGAAAGTTTTTTATCGTCGGCGGTATTCCGCTTCTCGTGGCGATATCCCAGCCGTAACTCCCCCATAAAACGTCGTTCGTCTTTCTGCGCGAAAACGAATCCATAAGCGCCGCCGATCTGCCACGCGCTGGAGCTGTCGACTGCGGCATCGTTGGCAGTTCTCAGGTTTGCGACTCCGCTCATCCCTTCGACCGAAGCGAGAAAGTAGGTTTTATGACCCACGGTCTCACTCGTAGATTTTCGTTGATCGACATACGGCTCGGGAGCAAGATCAGATAAGGGGGCCCACCCCTCGCTTGTCTCATAGGCCGTCCCAAAACACCACTTCGACTGGCAGGTTGAAACCTTGAATGGGGCGCCGGCGGGCACCCACGTATGCAACGGCGCATCGTCCAAAGGTTCCATTCTTAAAGAGCTGTCATGTTGGAAAAAAAAGGTCGTCGCCAAGGCCTGCCGCGAGCATCCAACGCAGAGCACAACACCAAAAATTAAGAATTGTTTAAAGCGCTCCGATAAAGAAAACATGGATATTCGGGGCATTTCAAAAGCCAGAGCCTTTCTTGGAAACATCATTGATGTTCGCCAGAAGCCTGTCAACGCCTCGGCCGACCGCGACGCTCACCGCAATCAGCAGCAAGAGCGCCGTCAATTCGCGAAGCTGACTCAGGCCGAAGTCGAAGAAGCCTTCTTCATTCTCGTAGAGAGTTTGGGGACTTCGGGTCTGCGCGCCGAGCATGTGAAAGATCCCGAAGGCGATATCTTCATCGTCAAAGATATGAACGGCAAAACCGTTCGTGAACTCAAAGGACTCTTGATCACCGATCTTTTCCTTAAGGGACGCGCGGCGGAAAACACCACGTCGGGCACGCTCCTCAAACGATCGGCTTAATTTTTCTATTTCACATCAAGGACTCAAACGGTTGAGCATACGGGGGAACGGAATGCACTCGCGCACATGGTGAGTCCCGCAAAGCCAAGCCGTGCAACGCTCCACGCCCATGCCGAAACCGCCGTGCGGAACGCTTCCGAAACGACGCAGATCGAGGTACCACTCGAATACACTTTGCTCGAGACCGTGCTCTTTGATCTTGTGCTTAAGAACTTCAATGCTCTCTTCGCGCTGACCGCCGCCGATCACTTCGCCGTAGCCTTCGGGCCCCAGCATGTCGAAGCTCAGTGAGCTCACGTCGTCTTCGGGGTCTTCCTTCATGTAGAACGCTTTGATGGCTTTGGGGAAACGGTGAACGAAGACGGGCTTTTCGAAACGCTCCATCAAGATCGTCTCGTCGCCGCCGCCGAAGTCCATGCCCTTTTTGAATCCGTCTTTTGATTCCTTCTCCAGGATCACGGCCGCTTCGTTGTAGTGCAAACGAGGGAATGGTTTTTGGATCTTCTCGAGTTTTGAGATATCGCGCTCGAGCGCTTCGAGTTCGGGACGACGCGTACGCAACACGCGCTGAACGATATGACAGATCATATCTTCGGCGAGCTCCATGTTCGCATCGAGATCCATGAACGCGACTTCGGGTTCGAGCATCCAGAACTCGGTGAGGTGACGGCGCGTTTTCGATTTCTCGGCACGGAAGGTGGGGCCGAAGACGTAACACTTGCCGAAGGCCATCGCGCCGGCTTCGCCGTAGAGCTGACCGCTTTGAGTGAGGTAAGCCTTGTCGTCATCGAAGTACTTCACTTCGAATAAGTTCGACGTGCCTTCGCTCGCATTGGGAGTGAAGATGGGCGCGTCGAATCCGACGAAGCCTTGTTGGTCGTAAAACTCGCGGGCGGCCGAAACGATCTCGGCACGGATGCGCAAGATCGCGTGCTGACGTTTCGAGCGAATCCAGACGTGGCGGTTGTTGAGAAGGAAATCGGGACCGTGCTCTTTGGGAGAGATCGGATATTCGATCGACTCGCCGAGAATTTTCAGTTCTTTGACCTGAAGCTCCCAGCCTCCGGCCGCTTTGGGGGCTTTAACAATCTTGCCCTGAACTTCCACCGAAGCTTCCTGAGTGGCCTTGGAGAACGCTTCGAGTGCGGACTCGGAGGAATCTCCGGGGAAGAGAACGCCCTGAATGATGCCCGTTCCGTCGCGGAGCTGGAGGAATTTCACTTTTCCGCTGGAGCGCGAGTTATAGACCCACCCCCGCAGCGTGATGCTGTCATTTTCTTGGCGTTTTCCTTGAAAGATGTCTTCGATGTAAAGCGAGGGTCTCATGACTTCTTTATTTATCGCGAAGATCCTATAATGACCAGTATGTTGCCTGAGCAGACACTGAGATATCTAATTAAGGGACTTCTTGTTCTCTCGATCTTCACCGCCGTGGGGCAAGTGCGCATCAAACATCGCAGCGTGGAAGACCGTTACCACGGCTTCGTGAACTCCGACGGATTCCAAACATGGTTTTGGGCGATGGCCCTGCCCGTGACGTGGACGGGAGACAAGATTCACGACGGATTCGCGAGCCTGAAGAAAAAAACGACAAGCTCCGAGGACCGGGATCCGGCCTCGGAGTCTGCGCGTTGAATCGAGCGAGCCTAAGAGATTAGCGGCCTTGTGGAGCCATCAGTGCGTGAACCGCAGCTGACGGATCGGAACTCGTACTCTGCTGCTTCTCCGGACTCTGTGACGCTAAGAGCGCCTTGCACTGAGATGTCGAAGCCGCCTCGGCGTTCGTACATCCGCAGAGAGCAATAATGCTCGCACTGTTGTCGCTGAGTTCGCCGACTTGTTGAGCGCGAGCTTGTGGAGCGAGCGCCATCAGCGCACACCACATGAAGCCCGTCCCGATGACGGCATAAGTTTTTCGTAGATACATGATGACCCCCTTGGAAATGAGAAACTCTTTCCTGAAGAGATGCGAAGCTTGTGCCAGAGCTTCATGGAATCTTTATTTGTTGCAAGATACTGATTTTAATAGATTAATTTTTAAGAACGCTTAAGAAGCAAACGCTCAAAATGTCGAAAGTTTAGACACCTCGTCGTGAGCTGATCAGCAAACGCTGCTCGCTTCACCGTCATGAACGGTGCGAAAGGACACGTACTTCAGATAACAGCATTGCAAGAGTTCCATTCGTGACAACTCACCTAAAAGTTGCTCCTCGAGTATGTATAGCAATGCATATATACTCGAAATGGCTTTCTCCGAAATGATCGAAGTCCGAAAACATCTCAACATGTCTCAATCCGACATGGCCCTTATCTAGGCATCAAAATTCGCAGCTAATTTCACAATGGGAAAATGGAACGCGTTCGCCTTCAGAGCCTATGAAGAGACTGATCCGAGTATTGAAAAGCATGCCCTCGACGAATGCAAAAGCATTTCTTATTTCGATGGAACCACAGGCTTCGGCGCAGCGGAACTAAGGGTCTCGCGGTAGCGCGGAATTCCCGATTTCGTCGTCTCAAGCACGAGAATATCGCGCTCCGGAGTGCCATCCGAACGGAAGCGCAGCTTGCCAGAAACTCCTTCGAAAAAGGCAGGCCCGTCGAGAGCTTTCTGCAACGGAGCTTTCGTCTGCAGTCCCGCGCGGTCGAAAGCTTGGCCAAATATCGAGACCGCTTCGAAACTCAGGGCGGCAAGCCGCGAAGGATCCGGTGCTTTATTTTTTAAATCTTTGGCGTCGTCCTGGTGAAAAATTTCGACGAAGTCGCGGCTCGCCGGCAGCGTCACCGAGAAAATATCGACGAAGAAGTGCCCGATGGCCGGACCCGAGGGCGACCATGCGCTCGATCCGAGGAAAACCGCAGAGACGCCCGCGGCCGCGGCCGTGCCCAAGAAAACGCGAGCGGCATCCCACTGGGTGCTAGGAAGCGAAACAACGTCGACCTTCAACTTCGAAAGCGCGGCGAGAAGCTGGGGCGCTTCATTCGCAGCGGATACGTAACCAAGTCGGTCTTTGACGGGAGTCTTTTTGCTGTCGAATGCGGTTTTAAATCCGTCATTGAACGCCTTCGAAGAATCGGAACTCAGATCATCGACGAGCGCCGCGTTCTTAGCCGAGAGACTTCGACGTGCAAATCCCGCAAGTGCGGCACCCATGCGCGACTCTTCGATCTGCAGGAAGCGCGTGTTACTCGTCTCTCCCCATTTCTGGGTGCGCGCCAGAGGCACGATTACGGGAATTCCCGCCGTCGCAAAGAGCGGAGCGGAAACGGAAGCTCCCGCAAGAAAAGAAGGACCAATAACCGCATCGACCTTTTGATCACGCACCAGCCATTCAGCCTTGGTGGAAGCTCCTTGGACGCGCGAAGCGTCGTCAGCGAAGACGAACTGAATTTCGGCTTTCCCCGCATGTTTCTCATTGAAGAGACGCGCTGCAAGCTGAACGGCGCGACGCATCTCGATTGCGGTAGCTTTCAAATCGCCCGTATCCGAGAGCAGAACGCCTACTTTGAGTACTTTTGATTCTGCGTGGGCGAGCGGTCCGCAAAACAACGCTGCGCTCAGAAAAAATCGCCCTAAGTCCTTAAATGCCGAAGCTCTCATGTCCGATGAGATACTAGAGACCCGAGAAGGAGCTGGCAATGGCAGGTGCACAAGAACCCAACGGAAAAAATTCACTCGTAGGAGAATTCCTCCTCGCGCTTGCACGCGCACCCGAACCGATCCAAGAAGCCATCATCATCTGGGGGCTGAAAAAGATGCAGCCCTTCTCGGCCGAACTCATCGCTCCCTATCCGATGATGAATCACATGGTCCAAATCCTGCGCCTCGACAAAGGTGACGACGGCTCCAAAAAAACCTAAAGCGGTATGGCAATGCGCTTACTGCCCGATGCCGCCGAATCCGCTTACGCGACGAGCTTCGACGGCACTCCCATTTTCTGGGAAAGGCACGGGCCCGCGCTCAAAGATCCTTCCGCGCTGCGCCCGATGATTTTTTGCTACGGTCTTGTCTGCGGCATGAATCAGTGGCGACAGCAAATCGCACGCTATACCGAAGCGGGACATCCCTGCATTCTCATGGACTACCGGGGCCACCACCGTTCCGGAAATCCTTCCGACGCTAAACTCATGAACATCTCCGTTTTGGCGAAAGACGTCTCTTGCGTGCTTCACCATTTGAAGATCTCGACCCCTATTCATCTTTGGGGTCACAGCATGGGCTGCAATGTCGTGATCGAATTTGCTCTCGCCGAACCCTTGCTCTGCCGCAGTCTTGTGCTGTGCTGTGGCACTCCTGACAATCCCTTCAATCACATGTTCGGTTCTCAAGTGCCGGCCCTCCTCAGCGCGAAAATTTTTGACTTTATGAAAAGCTATCCTGAGCCGATCCTCAAATTCTGGGACATCGTGCGTGCACGTCCCTCCATGACCCAACTCTCGGCCTACCTCGCCGGATTCAATACCTCGACGAGCACTCGCGACGATATTCGCGCTTACGCCGAAGCCGTGTGCGACGTGAGCTCAGAAACTTTTCTTGCCCTACTGGAGGACATGAGCCGCGGTCAAACCCGCGCGATTCTTCCCCGCGTTCGGGTCCCGTCCATTGTGGTGGCAGGCGCCCTGGACCGCGTCACCCCGCCGAGCGAACAGCGCAGCCTCGCCGAGCTTCTTCCGGACTCGCACTACGTCGAGATTCCCGCAGGATCCCATAACGTCCAGCTCGATTTCGGCGAATACGTAGGATTGAAGGTCGAAGAGTTCTGGCGAAAACGCGACCTAGACTGATCACGAATCAGCGCTTAATCTCAGAGACATGAAACGCAGCCTTTCCGGCATCAAGCCCACAGGAACTCCTCATCTCGGGAATTACCTCGGCATGATCGGGCCCGCGATCGCGCTCCAGAAAACCCACGAGACCTTTTATTTTATCGCGAACTATCACGCACTCACGTCGATGCGCGATCCCAAGATCCTGCGCTACGAAACACAAAGCGTCGCCGCTCAACTTTTGGCTTTCGGTCTCGACACTTCGAACGGCGCCTTCTACCGCCAGTCCGACGTTCCGCAAGTCACCGAACTCGCGTGGGTTCTCGGATGCATGACCTCGATGGGAGACCTCACTCGCGCGCACGCCTACAAAGCCGCAAAGGACAAAGGCGAAGAAGGTACTATCAATCTCGGCGTCTTCTCATATCCCGTCCTGATGGCGGCCGATATCATTCTCTTCGACAGCGATGTTGTTCCCGTCGGTCAGGATCAGATTCAGCACATCGAAATGGCACGCGGTATGGCCCAGCGCTTTAATCATTATTTCGGCGAGACACTCAAAGAACCCAAAGAACTTGTGCAAGCCAACGTCGCCGTTATTCCCGGCACCGACGGACGCAAAATGAGCAAAAGCTACAACAATGGTATCGAGCCGCTCTCCGCACCAAAAGAACTCAAGAAACAGGTTATGGCGATCGTCACCGACTCCAAAGGACTCGAAGACAAGAAAGACCCCGATACGTGCAACGTCGTCACGCTCTACAAATTCTTCGCCACGGCCGAGGAGCTTGAAGACATGAAATCGAAATACCGCGCGGGGGGCTATGGCTACGGCCATGCGAAGCTCGCTCTCCTCGAAAAGATAGAATCTCGCTTCTCGCCCGCGCGCGAAAAGTACAATGATCTCATGAAGCGACCCCACGATCTTGAGGACATTCTCCAAGAGGGGGCCAAAAGGGCTCGAAAAGTCGCGGAAGGCGTTCTAGAACGAACCTTGAAAGCCTGCGGTATCCGATGAAAAAATCAATTACTCCTGAACCTATTTCAAATCCGGCCAAACGTTTCGCCATTCTCACCCTGAGCACCGGTCTCGGACTGGGGTACGCTCCCGTTGCTCCCGGCACCTTTGGTTCACTTCTAGGCATTCCCCTCGGGCTCCTTCTGCTTCAATATCCCTCGTGGATGTCGTTTATCGTACTGAGCGTGCTCGTCATCGCCACCGCTCCTGTCGTCGAGCGCGCCTGCAAACACTGGGGTCAGATGGACTCGGGCCGCGTGGTCTGGGACGAAGTGATCGGACAAGCTATCGCGCTGCTGGGGCTGCGCGGACCCATCTATTCGCAGCTCCAAATGGACTCGACCCACCCCGTTTACCCGTCCATCCCAGCGGTCGTCGTGGCATTCCTGGCCTTCCGGGCCTTTGATATCTTCAAGCCCTACCCCGCGCGCTCCTTCGATCGCAGGGATTCTGGTTACGGCGTCATCCTTGACGACGTGGTCGCAGGCCTCTACGCCGCTCTCACGGTTTGGTGTCTCATCAAAATCCGTTGGCTCTAACCTAATCTTCACATTTAACGTGCCCCTCATCCGTTAGAATCGGGGGATGTTCAACTGGAGATTAGGCGTCGTCATTTTTTCTGCAATCGCTTCTCTCGATGCGATTGCTACTACGCCTCTCAAAACTCACGAAGCGGCGCCCTTACAAAAAACTTCCGACGACCGTCTTAAAGACGACGATTGCATGGGCCGCCTGCCCGCAAACTACGACACGATTCTCAAAAAAATCCGTGAAGTCCGCGACCTCGTTGCGCAAGGATCGCTCAGCGCCAAACAAGCTCAGGACCTCGTGGCTCAAGAAGCGAAAAAGAATTCCGTAGACGCCCAAGGCCTCGGCGCCGTTTACGCCACCGACGCGCTTCACCAAATGCAGGATTCCACCACAAAGTATTACAGCATCGTCGGACAACTCGCGAGCGGAGCCCAGCTCTCGCCCGAAGACGATCACACGCTCCTCAGTTACGTCCGCCTCGTCGATCCTACTATCGACGAGTCGCGCCTTCCCGAAATCAAAAATAAGTTAATTGCGAGCACTAACGGTCTCAAAGCACGCGGCGCGATCTTCTCCAGAGGGGGCCTCGACCTCAGTAAGATGGACCTCAATAAGATCGACACGGACATGGGCCTTCGCAAAGATCTGACAGCCTTCTTCCCTGAACTCGAAGTCCAACTTCAGGCGCGCAAGGATTCCCATGCCCCACAGAATATTATCATCGGCACCCAGATTATCCTTCCCCACGGCCGCGTCGTAAGCAGTGAACAGTGGGGCAAAGAAGTTCAAGAATGGCTCGAGATCTTCGACGACAACCTCGTGAGCTATTCCAAATCTTCGCGCACCGCCTCGACTTACGCAGACTGGATGCGCGGACGTTTCCGTCCCGAAAAAGACGACGACGGTCACTGGAAGGTAAGGACGGACGAAGCGACCGCAGCAGAACTCGAACGCGATGCTTCCTACAAGCAACTCAACAAAACCCTCGAGATCTTGCGCACGAAATACGCTCTCGATCCCGAGCTTCAGAAGAAGCTTATCGGCGCCATGACTGATGTCCTGAAAGAAGAGGGCAAGGTCATCGATAAAAACATCACGGCGACCAGGCATGTGAAATGGGCCGTCGAACTCAACGGCGCCTTCTCCGTATTCGCAGTTCTTACGAAAGTCCCGCGCACGATGGCCCTCGCGTGGGGCGCCGCCACACTCGTTTCCGCTGCGAATGTCGGAGTTTCGGCGTGGGCCAGTCACCGCAACCTCGGCGGCAATTTCTTCTGTCAGCTCTCCGATAAAATGACCGACAACGCCGGAAGTTTCGCCCTCGCTCCCGTGGCCGCCATCGCAGCACCGATTCTCGCTCCGACGACGATCGCCTCTTTAGCGAACGCGATCCGCATCCCGTTTACGTCCGCTGGCGTCGCTACTGTTTACGGAACCGGCGTCAAACTCGCAGGTCTCGCAGGCGTCGGCGACGGATCGATCAAGGCGCTCAGTGCCATCGGCTCTCATCGCAAAGCGGTTTTGGCCGAAGCGCGCGGCGAAACCAGTGCCGCAGCCGAGTTCCGCCTTCAACGCGACCAAGCCCTTATCGATGCGGGCTTCGAACTTCCCGCCGGCTTCATGGCCTTCAAGGCCGGACGCGCGATTGTCACAGCGAGCAAAATCGCCGAAGCCATAAGTCCTGCCGAGCGACTCCAACAACTCATCAATAAAAAAATCACCGATATTCCCGACGGGAAGACGCTGTTGAAAGAAGTCGACGACCTTCTCGTCGCACGTGCGAGCCTCGAGAGCAGTCCCGCTTCGGTCGCCGATTTCCGAAAATGGATTCAGGCCAATCCACTGGAAGCGACCGACTTCTACCAAATTAAAAAAATGCTGAAGGGACAGAACACCCTCGACGATCTGCTTGCTCAACTCGCCGCGAAGTACGCCGAATCCGTCGGAGCGGCGAAGGGTCTCGCCTGGAAACAGGAATTTTCCTGGCTCTACACGCCTCGCACGATTCTCACCGACGTCTCTGCGGCCGCGAAGGCCGGAGGCAAAAAAATCGGCGGCATGATCGTCCAAGGGACGGTTCTCGGCGCCATCATGAGCGTGTCGAACGCCGGCCTTGAGCAAAACATCGCACCTGCGCAAGACTTGGCGCGTTCCGTAGCCGCAGTCTTCTTCGGCGACCTCGCCGCCACCGAACGCGAGACTGTGCTGCAAGTGAACACCCAGCTCAAAGAACTCCACAAGGCTCAGGAAGAACTCGATAAGGCTAAGCAAGCCGGCCCGATGACCAGCGAAGCGTGGTCCAAATTTCAGAACCGTTTCTCAGAGGTTTACGGCAGTTTCGTCAACTCACTCCCTCCGCAAGCGCGTGACGGACGAGCGATCTTTATGGACTTCGAATCCTGGGGACCGATCAACACCGGTCACATTCTTGCGGAGAGCGAGTTTCAATATCTCCACCACAAGGACATCATCGATACCCTTCAGGAGAAAAAAGCTTCGGGTCAGCCTTTGAACGACCGCGAAAATGAAAAGCTCCAGACATCGCTGATTCAGGCCAACGTCATTCTCGAGCAAATGGCGGGTACCATCGCCATGTATCAGGTCCGAAAATTCGTCTATCACAACGATCTTGCGAAAAATACGAGCCCTCAAGAAGTGGCAGCCGCGAAGGGTGTCGAAAAAATCATGGGCAACATCAGCAAAGCGATGGGAATCGACGACTACAGTCCCCTCGTCTTGGATCGTCTCCAGCGCATCGTTAACGACTACCAGAGCGAGTTGATTGGCGATCTCCAAAAGAAGATCGCGCGCCCTACCACTGCCCCTAAAAAATAGCGTCCTCCTCGAGGCACCTAGACGTTGACGAGGACGCCTAGCCGTCCTAAATCAAGCCGTGTCTCCAGAAACGGAGGGGTAGGATAATTGGTAATCCAGCAGATTCGAAATCTGCCGCCCTTACAGGCTTGCGAGTTCGAGTCTCGCCTCCTCCGCCACTTCCCCTATTTTTTCCCATATAATCAATACTTTGGAAAAAAGAGCATGGGCTTACCCATCTCCTTACCCACACTCTACTTCACACTCTATCTAGTTTAGAAAATATAAGAATTCCGACCCCGCATTTATGAGGTGCAGGCCATTTTAATAAAATATGTTTATATGCCGAACAATGTAGGCTGCTAGCACACCAATGAAAAAGATATATCAAAGTTCCGTTCACAAACGCCTTACCAAAAAGAGAGCAAGGCGAAGCGTAACGAACAGTAAGCGATTCAAACTGAAAAAAGCCGAACGGCGGCTGGATAAACTCTTATTGGATACGCCACTCGAAATTTGTGCGCCATCAATGTTTAGCATCATAGAAAATTACGCGAAAACAGTTGGGTTTTTTGATCGTTTTGTCAGGGAGGCAGCCAAAGGAAGATTGGTGAAGCTGGATCTATCAAAGGTAGATAAAATTACTCCAGACACAGTCCTGTATCTTCTCAGCCGAATCGACTTCCTATTTAGTAAATTTCCCAAAGTTCGAATTCAAGGCAATGGCCCCAGGAACCGGGAGTGTCATGAGCTTCTTCATAGATCGGGTTATTACAGATTCGTAAATGTTCAGAAGGCGGGCGCTTACCAACACGAGCATGTGCTCGAGATTCTAACTGCAAAAAAAGTAGAAACAAGGAAGGCAGAAGCTGTGCGGGAATTTACCAGCAAGCACCTGTCGGACGGAAATTCCAAGATCCTATATGGCAAGGAAATATATACGACCCTGATTGAGTGTATGGCGAACACAAAAAACCATGCGTTCGGAAATGATATTGTTACAAGAGGTGGGACGTGGTGGTTGATTGCAGTTTATAAGCCTCTTGAGTCGTGCGTTAGTTTTGCATTTTTAGATGATGGAGCTGGAATCCCGGCCACAGTACAAAAAACTTTGAAAGAATCTTTCGTTGATCTGTTCCAAAACGTTATTGCAAAGTTGGGCCTTACGAGTGATGAGCGATTTATTACATCGGCACTTAAGGG
>JBDSDI010000271.1:0-7399 GCA_039920645.1 Bdellovibrionota bacterium
CCTGATTTTCTTCCGTTTTCTTAACAAGATTCCCACGCTCTTCGAGCAAACGTTCCTCGCGGGCGACCACCTTTTCTTCGGCGCTTCTCAATTCGCTTTCGAGAATGACGCACTTGCGCGAGGAGCGCTGAAGCGTAATGAAAGAGCTAAGAAGGGAGCTGATGCAAACGGCTCCGAAAATCCAAAGAGCAAGGATCATCCCCAAGACTTAGGACGGGGCCGGACGAAAGGCAACGGGACTCTCTCCGCACAAAAATTCAATCGCCAGAATTTCGTGAATAACGCCCTGCACTGTTATGCAAAGATCCATTGGATCGAGGCCCGAGTCAGTCTATGTTATTGCCCAGTAGCTCCAAGGATTTCTAATCACACATCTCTGAAGGATTGACGACGGTTAAGCGGATGAACAAGTTCTCGTACCTCAACAACTCGAACCCCGAATTTATCGAAGACATCTATGCTCAGTATCGTAACGATCCTGAGAGCGTCGACTCCTCATGGAAGTACTTTTTCGATGGCCTCGAACTCGGCTACACGAGCGACGCTCCTCCCTTCGAAAACATGCCTCCAACGAACGGCGTTTCCGCACAAGCGACGAGCGCAAAACCTGGCATCGATCTCTCGAGCGAAGCGAAAGTCGCCGATCTTATTAACGCTTACCGCGAACGCGGCCATTTACTCGCGCACATCAACCCGCTCGGTGATCGTCCACGCTCGCATCCGCTCCTTAAACTGGAGCATTTCAGCCTCGGTGAAAAAGATATGGACCGTCCTTTCACGGCCGGAAAATTTCTGGGCCTCGGAACGGCAACTCTGCGCCAAATCCTCGACCGCCTCCACCAGATCTACTGTTCTTCCATCGGTGTCGAGTACACCCACATTAAGGATCCTGAGATGCGTGGCTGGCTCGTCGAGCGCATGGAATCCACAGGCAATCAGGAGAAACTCTCTCCTCAAGAAAAACGCAGGATCTTCTCGCGTCTCGCCGAAAGCGAAACCTTCGAAAAATTCCTCCATACCCGTTACGTCGCTCAGAAGCGGTTCTCCATCGAAGGCGCTGAAGGCGTCATCCCCACGCTCGATCGCCTGCTCGAAGTCGCTGGCGAACTCGGTGCCAACAATATCGTCATGGGTATGGCCCACCGAGGCCGCCTTAACGTGCTTCGCAATTTCTTCGGAAAAAAAGCCGAACATATTCTTACCGAATTTGAACAGGAATACCAGTACGACGAAATGCACATGGGCGAGGGCGACGTAAAGTACCACATGGGTTACTCCACCGACGTCGAAACTTCTAAGGGCCATAAGATTCATCTTTCGCTCGCCAACAACCCGAGTCACCTCGCGTTCGTGCATCCCGTCGTCGAAGGCGTCGCGCGCTCCAAACAGCGTCGCCAAGGCCCTGAGCACGAAGCGCGCCGTAAGATTGTTCCCATCATGATTCATGGTGATGCTGCTTTCGCCGGCCAAGGCGTCGTCTACGAAACACTCAACCTGTCGCAGGTCGACGCCTATTGCACGGGCGGCACCGTCCACATCATCATCAACAACCAAATCGGTTTCACCACGAGCCCGGACGATGCACGATCCACCACGTACTGCACCGACGTCGCGCGCATGCTCGAAGTGCCGATCTTCCACGTAAATGGTGACGATCCCGAAGCCCTTTCCTACATCGCAGCCCTTTGCATGGAGTTCCGTCAGCGCTTCCAGAAAGACGTCTTCATCGACATCGTCTGCTATCGCAAGTACGGACACAATGAAGCGGACGAGCCCGCTTTTACCCAACCACTCATGTACAAGGCGATACGTTCGCACCTTTCGCCTTACCTCGTTTACTCACAGCGCCTCGAAGCTGAAGGCCTCATTACGGGCGACCAAGTGAAAGCCGAGGTCGAGCGTTTCACCGAGCTTCTCGTCGAGGCCCAGAAGCGCACACGCGAAGAGAAACCAAAACCCTACGTTTCCGCTTTCGAAAGTCCGCTCTGGAAAACCTACCGCCGTCCCTCGGACGAGGATCTCTTCCGCGAGATCGACACCAAGTTTCCCGAGAGGCGTCTCATCGAGATCGCGAAGCAAATCAACCATATGCCGAACGGCTTCAACATCAATCCGAAAATCGGACGTCTCCTCGAAGCGCGCGCCAAAGCCGTCGAAGACGGCAAGGGGATCGACTGGGGAAACGGAGAACTTCTCGCTTACGCCTCGCTTCTCGATGAAGGCTACAGCATCCGTCTCACCGGCCAGGACGTTGAACGCGGAACCTTCTCGCATCGTAACGCTATCCTCTTCGACGCCGAAAACGGCAAAGAGCACGCTCCGCTTAACGATCTGGTTAAGGGAGAAGATCAATTCGTGCTCGTAAAAAATAGTACGCTGTCGGAAACCGGTGTCCTTGGTTTTGAGTACGGGTGGTCTCTCGGCGATCCGAACGCCCTCGTCATCTGGGAAGCTCAGTTCGGCGATTTCGCGAACGGAGCTCAAGTCATCATCGACCAGTTCATCACATCCGGCGAATCCAAATGGCAACGCGCAAGCGGACTCGTCATGTATCTCCCGCACGGCTACGAAGGCCAAGGCCCCGAACATTCGAGCGCCCGTCTCGAGCGCTTCCTACAACTTTCCGGACGCGCGAACATTACGGTCGGAAACCTCAGCACCCCCGCGCAGCTCTTCCATGCGCTTCGCCGTCAGCTGAAACGCGACTTCCGCAAACCGCTCGTGCTCATGACTCCGAAGAGTCTCCTCCGACATCCTCTGGTCGTCTCTTCAACGAAGGATTTCACCGAAGGACGCTTCCAAGAAGTCATCGATGACGCTCGCTTCGAAAATGCGCAAAAAGCGCGCAAGGTCATCCTCTGCAGCGGCAAAATCTACTACGACCTGCTCATGGCTCAGCAAGAGAAGAACGTCAGTGATGTCGCGCTCGTGCGCGTCGAGCAACTCTACCCTTGGCCCGAACAACAGATTACCGACATTCTTACGCGCTATGACGGCGTGAAAGAATTCCACTGGGTCCAGGAAGAACCTCGCAACATGGGCGCATGGCTTTTCGTCCAGGCGTTCTTCGGCGGCGGCTACCGCAACATGTCCGAAAAACTCGGCAACCGCCTCCTTCATTACGTCGGACGCGGTACGGGCGCCGCGCCCGCCGTCGGATCCGCAAAACTGCACGCACGAGACCAAGCCGGCATCATCGCCGAAGCTTTGAAATAGGAGAAGTAGAAATGATTCATGAGATTGTGGCTCCCACCGTAGGCGAATCAATCAGCGAAGTCCGTATCCTGGCCTGGAGCAAAAAGAACGGCGAGTACGTCAAGAACGGCGAAACCGTCGCCGAAATCGAATCCGATAAAGCCACCGTCGAAGTCATCGCCGAGAACAACGGCACTTTGAAAATTCTCGAGCAAGCGGGCGAGATGATCGCGGTCGGCAAGACCATCGCTCAGATCGACGACACCGGAGCCGCGGGCGCTTCGAGCGCAAAACCCGAAGCCGTAAAAACCGCTGCTCCCGCGGCCGTGGCCACTAAAACCGCCGCACCCGCTGCGAACGCGAAAGGTCTCGACGACCAGTCTCCTGCCGTAAGAAAAATCCTCGCCGAGAACGGCACGAACCCCACCGACATCAACGGCACGGGCAAGGGCGGTCGCATCACCAAGGGTGACGCAATCGAGCACGCCGAAAATCCTCGCGCTAAAACCATCGGCCGCGCGAGCGATGCCGATATTAAAACTAAGGACCAACCCGGCGACCGTCGCGTTCCGATGTCGCTCTTGCGCATGAAGATCGCCGAACGCCTCAAGCAAGCGCAGAACACGGCTGCAATGCTCACCACCTTCAACGAAGTCGATCTCTCGAAAGTCGTCGAACTTCGCAAACAGTTCAAAGACAAGTTCAAGACCAAGTACGGCGTCGGCCTCGGTTACATGAGCTTCTTCTCGCGCGCCGCTGCGCTTGCCTTAAAGGAATTCGAAGCGGTCAACGCGACCCTCGACGGATCCGACATCATTTACCATGACTACGTCCACATGGGCATCGCGGTCGGCACCGATCGCGGTCTCGTCGTTCCTGTCCTGCGCAACGTCGATAAGATGACCTTTGCGCAAATCGAACAGGCGATTGTCGACGCGGCCGGTAAAGCTAAGTCCGGAAAACTCGGCATCGCCGATATGTCCGGCGGAACTTTCACCGTCACCAACGGTGGAACCTACGGTTCGATGCTCTCGACTCCGATTCTTAATCCTCCGCAGTCCGCGATTCTCGGAATGCACAACATCCAAGACCGCGCCGTCGTCATCGAAGGCAAGATTGAAATCCGTCCCATGATGTACCTCGCCGTATCTTACGACCACCGCATCATCGACGGTAAAGAAGCCGTGAGTTTCCTCGTCGCGATCAAGAAACACCTCGAGAATCCCGAAGAACTCGGTCTCGAGTTCAAGAAGGAAATCTAAAGATGGCTTCCGAAAAATTCGACCTTATCGTTATCGGTGCCGGCCCCGGCGGATACATCGCCGCGATCCGCGCCGCGCAGCTGGGACTCAACGTCGCCTGCATCGACAAGCGCGCGTCTTTCGGAGGTACTTGTCTCAACATCGGCTGCATTCCTTCGAAAGCGCTCTTGCAATCTTCCGAGCTCTACCACAGCGCCTCGAAGAACTTCGCTAAACACGGCATCAAAGTCGAAAGCGTCGGCCTCGATCTCGATGCGATGATGAAACGCAAAGACGCGGTCGTCCGCCAACTCACGAATGGCATCGCCGGTCTCTTCAAGAAACACAAAATCACCGGCATCACCGGAGAAGCGCGTTTCCAAAAATCCGAAGGCGGCGTGCACAAAGTCGTCGTTAAAGTCGCGGATCAGGACCAGGTCTTCGAAGCTCCGAAGGTCATCATCGCCACCGGCAGCGTGCCCGCAAGTCTCAAGGGCATCGACTTCAACGGCGAGACCATCGTCTCGTCCACTGAAGCGCTTTCCCTAAAAAAAGTTCCTAAAGACTTCATCGTCATCGGCGGTGGCTATATCGGTCTCGAGATGGGTTCCGTATGGAAACGTCTCGGTGCCAACGTCACGGTCATCGAATACGCCGAGCGTATCGTTCCGGCGATGGACCAACAGATCGGCAAAGAGCTGCAAAAGTCGCTCGTCAAATTGGGCTTCGACTTCAAGCTCAGTACCGAATGCGTTTCCGCAAAGACATCCAAGGACGGTGTCGAACTCGAAATCCGCGACCGCGCTTCGAATCAAACTTCGAAACTCAAGGCCGATGTCGTTCTCGTCTGCGCAGGCCGCAAAGCTTTCACCGGCGGACTCAATCTGGAAGCCGTTGGTCTTAAAGCAGACGAGCGCGGACAAGTCGTGATCAACGATCACTTCGAAACTTCCGTCAAAGGTATTTACGCGATCGGCGACGTCGTGCGTGGCCCGATGCTCGCACACAAAGCGGAAGACGAAGGGGTAGCATGCGCCGAGATTCTCGTCGGACAAGCGGGGCATGTCGCTTACGACAAGATTCCCGCCGTCGTTTACACGTGGCCCGAAGTCGCGTCCGTCGGACTCACCGAAGAAGATGCCAAGGCGAAGCATATCACTTACAAAGTCGGAACATTCCCCTTCATCGCCAACGCGCGCGCGAAGGCGATGGAAGAGACTGACGGCCTCGTGAAGATCATCGCCGACGCGAAAACCGATAAGGTTCTCGGCGCGCATATCATCGGCGCCAATGCCGGCGACCTGATCGCGGAAGTTGTAGCCGTGATGGAATTCGGTGGCAGCGCCGAAGACATCGCTCGTACCTGCCACGCGCATCCAACGCTCGGTGAAGCCGTAAAAGAGGCCGCTTTGGCCGTCGATAAGCGCACGCTGAGCCTCTAAAAGGGGAAAGGTCGGCCGGAAACGGTCCCCCTTTAGCATAAAATGACACCTAAGTTGTTGAGAACTTATGGAGATAGATTCACTTGATTGGCTGAGACCACTCGGGCAAACCTACGTCATGACAAAAACATTCTCAGTTCTGTCGCTTGGCCTTTCTCTTCTCGCTCTTTCGACGCACGTGCGCGCCGAAGAGACACCCCTTAAGGAGCCGCTCCGCATCAACAACATCTTTGTTCCCCAGGAAGGTTACGACGATAACGACAACATTGAATTCGTCCTCGACGGCGAACTCAAGAACGCCTGCTTCCAGGTTGGCTCGAGCTCGGTGAGTTTCGATGGCAATATCATCGACGTGAAACTCGAATCCAGTCGCAAACCTGATACCTTCTGCATTCAGGACGACGCCGTACTGCCTGTCGCGATCCAAGCAGGCGTTCCCTTCTCTAAAGAAGTCGAAATCGGTGCATTGAAAGCGGGCGAGTACACGATCCGCTTCCAAACCCCTACAGCTACCGTCACCAAGACTTTCAAGATCGCTGTCTCTCCTAGCAACCGCCAGGACGCGATGAACTACGCTCCCGTATCGAACGCGAGCATCGAGTCCCTTATCAACGTCGGCGATGTCGCGAAGATTCGTATCACCGGTATGTTGACCTCGTCGTGCATGACCCTTCGTAACGACGTCCTCGTCACGAAAGAGAACGACGTCGTCGTCATCCAACCTCTGGTAAAGGTCGACCTCTCTTCGACCTGTCTCATGTACCTGCGCCCTTTCTCCAAAGAAGTCGATGTTCCTAACCTTGCAAAAGGTCGTTACTTGGCGCACATCCGCAGCATGAACGGACAAGCTCTGAACCGCGTCTTCAGCGTCTGCAAACAGAACGCCGATGGCAACTGCCCCGGACTCAGCGATCGTTAATTCGATTCTCTAGATTTTCTCCGGAAAGCAGAACACTTTCCGAAAGACCCGTGGTGCGAGAAATCGCACTACGGGTTTTGCGTTTTAGGACGCTTTTTTCTTTTTAACGGCCGGAGTTTCGACGTCGCTCTCAAAGTCTTTCATGGCCTTCTTCATTTGAGGCTGCATGCCGGCACGGTAAGCACCCTGAGAAGGATGGTTGCGGAAATAGTGATGAAGCTGAAGAACCTCGAAGTATTCCTGGCGGCTAAGGCACGCCAAGATGAAATCGAAATGCGGGTTCTCGGGAGTGATGCTGAAATAGAGGCTCGATGCCGAGGCCAGCGGGGTAAGCGGTTGGCTCATGGCGACCTGACCTTTAATGACGGTGATCATGCCGACTTCGGGCTGGACGTTGTAACCGTCAATATCGTTGAGAGCCTTAACGACGGAGAGCGAGATCTTGCGCAGCTTCTCGGTGATGCCATGCGATCCCAAAAAATCATTTAGTTCGTCGCGGAAATCGCCTTCTATGATCTTGAATGCGGTTTCAATCTGCACGTCGATCGCGCGGATTTCCTCCTCACTCAATTGCGTGAGCTCTCGCGCACGGCGAATGCATT
>JBDSDI010000272.1:0-3873 GCA_039920645.1 Bdellovibrionota bacterium
TCTTCACTTGGAAGTTGAGGCGCTTTCCGATCGATCCACCCGGATGGTAACCCGCGAAAACCTGCTTCGAAAAACCCTGTTCTTCGGCCAGCGAAGCCATGAGGGCGTCGCCGAGTGCAAGCGCTACGGTGGTGCTCGCGGTCGGCAGCATGTTAATGGGACACGCTTCCTTTTCAACAGAAGCGTCGAGAAGGAAATCACATTGCTTAGCCAGCGGTGAATCCATGCCGCCCGTGATGGCGATGATCGGGTTGCGACCTTTAAAAAACGGGAGCAGCCCGAGGACCTCGGGAGTGCTGCCGCTTTTCGAAAAGAGCAGAACGACGTCGCCGGCGCGGATCGAACCGAGATCACCGTGCAGCGCTTCGCTGGGATGGACGAAGATCGCAGTCACGCCCGTACTCATGAACGAGGCGGCGAGCTTATGTGCGACATAGTGGCTCTTGCCCATTCCCATCAGCACGAGCTTGTTGCCGTTAGCGATGGCTTTGCGGATGCCGTCGAGGCTCGCGGGGAATGAAGCGCCTAAACGCTTGGAGGCGGCTTCAATCGCGTGAGCTTCAATAGTCAGGAGCTCACGCGCGCGTTCGATTGTCCGGTCGGCACTCATGTGTCAGTCACGATAGAACGTTCCGCCCTTGGCGGCAAAGTTTTTCAACGCGTCGGAAGGAGCTAGTCGCGCTCCGTGAATTTCTGAAAGGCGTTCTAACTCGGCGACGACTCTCTCGAGTCCCACGGAATCGGCATAGCGGCAGAGACCACCGCGGAAAGGCGCGAAGCCCGTTCCGTAGATCATCGCAAGATCGACTTGCGCGGGGCCGGCGGTGAGGCCTTCCTGTAGAATGACGGCCGCTTCGTTGATCATCGGGAAGATCTGACGGCGCACGAGACTTTCCGAGGTGTGCTCGGGAGCCTTAGGTGCGGCTTTCGCTCCGAAGATCAGGGAATGGATGCCTTCGACATCGGGCTCGAGGCGCTTGCCGCCCGGACGATCCCATTTGTAGAATCCGAGACCTGACTTGCGACCGAGGCGCTTGTGGTCTTTTTCTCCGAGGATGCGGTCGATGGCGTCGGAAGGTTTCGAACGTTCGCCGAGATCTTTATAGAGAATCTTGGCGACCTTCACGGCGACGTCGAGTCCGATTTCGTCGAGCAGTTCGCAGGCGCCCATCGGCATGCCGAAGTTTTTGAGCGTTCTGTCCATGTCCTCAACGGAATAGCCTTCGAGCAGGCAGTATCCCGCTTCGTTCAGCCAGGGCATTAGAATGCGGTTTACGAGGAAACCGGGGCCATCTTTGACGACGACCGGAGTCTTACCGATGTCTTTAACGAACTGGACCGCGCGCGCGACGGATTCTTCCGATGCTTGAGCGTGCGAGACCACTTCGACGAGCGGCATCTTATGGACGGGGTTGAAGAAGTGCAGACCGACGAGGCGCGAAGGATCCTTGAGCGCTGAAGCCATGTCGCTAATGCGCAGGCTCGATGTATTCGAGGCGATGATGCAATCGGGACGTACGACGCCTTCGACTTCCTTGAGGACGGTTTTCTTCACGTCGAGATTTTCGACGACAGCTTCAATCACGAGATCGACGGCACGGAATCCCGAGTAGTCGATCTGACCGCGGATGCGGCTCATCCACGCTTCGTTTTCGACGGGCGTGATCTTCTTGCGTTTAAGAGACTCGCTTGCGAGTTTCTTCGCGTGAGCGAGTCCTTTGGAAACCGCGTCCCAGCCCACGTCTTTTACGAGAGTGCGCATGCCTTTGGCAGCGCTTTGGGAAGCGATACCACCGCCCATGACGCCCGCTCCGAGCACTGCGACCTCCGATATCTTCGGAAGAGCTTTGACCGCATCCGCCTTGAGGGCGACGCCGGTGTCGCGTTTGGCTTCTTCGCTCAAAAAGAAAAGACCGACAAGGTTATGGGATTCGCTGGTACCCCAGAGTTCGCCGAAGGCTTTCGCTTCGAGCTCGAGCGCCTTTTCGCGTTTTTGGCCCCAACCCTTCTCGATCACCTCAAGGATACGCAGAGGAGCGGGATAGTTGCCGCGGCTCTTGGCCATGACGCCGACCTTGGCTTGTTGGAAAACGAAACGACGTCCGGCCCAGAAATTCTGGAGGAGCGCGGGAGGATCTTTTTGGATCTTCTGAAGAAGACCGGGATCCTTGCGAGGCTTGAAAGGTTTTTCTCCGGCGGCGAGGCGACGTCCGAGTTTCAGGATTTCGTCGGAGAACAACGCCGCGGGAATCATCTGATTGGCCAGACCGATCTTGACGGCTTTGTCCGCGCGAATATTTTTGCCGGTGAGAATCATATCGAGAGCGGTTCCGAGACCGACCAGACGGGGCAAACGGTAGCTGCCGCCCCAACCGGGGAGGAAACCGAGGTTCACTTCGGGAAGAGAGATCGCCGTACGGGACGAGTCCGAGACGACGCGGTATTTGCACGAAAGACTGAGTTCGGTTCCGCCGCCCGCGCAGGGGCCGTCGATCGCCGCCAAAGTGGGAATTCCCAGATCTTCGAACGCGTTGAAGACACGTTGTCCGAGTTTCGATGCCTGCTCGGCTTCAGCGGAGTCCTTCATCGAGCGCACGAGGTTAAGATCGGCGCCGACGATGTAGGATCCGGGCTTGGCCGAACGGAAAAGCAACGCTTTCACCGTAGGGAATTTCTTTTTGAAATCTTTCAGTAATCCTTCGAGTTCGGGCAGCGAGACGTTGCCAAGCTTGTTCACCTTCTCCCCTTTTAGATCGAAGGTGAGGATGCCGAGATCCCCGTCTTGTTCGAGGCGAAATGCATTTCCGTCGAAAAGTTGTGTCATCGCCAGCTCCTTTATTCCACCGACTCGAGGATGACGGCGCCGCCTTGGCCGCCACCAATACAAAGAGTGGCAAGGCCGTATTTCGCTTTTCTGCGTTTCATTTCCTTCGCGGCGGTGAGGATGAGGCGGGTGCCGGTCGCGCCGACGGGGTGGCCGAATGCGATCGCGCCGCCGTTGGGATTCAGAAGACTCATGTCGATCTCGCCTATCTTAGACGAGCGGCCGAGGTATTCTTTACAGAAGGAGTCGGAGTCGAAGGCCAAGAGGCAGGCCATGACTTGCGCGGCGAAGGCTTCGTTGATTTCGATCACGCCAAAATCTTTCAGTGAAAGACCGGTTTCTTTGAGCACGCGATGAGTAGCGAAGACGGGTCCGAGACCCATGCGACGTGGGTCGAGTCCCGCAAAGGCCCACGCCTTGATGCGCGCAAGGGGCTTCGGACGTCCGAGTTTTTCGAGACCTTCTTCGGAAGCGATCAGGGCCATCGCGGCGCCATCGGTGATCGGGCACGAATTGCCCGCGGTGACGCTACCGTACTTTTTGTCGAAGAAAGGCTTGAGTTTCGCGAGAGCCTCGAGACTTTGTCCTTTGCGGGGACCGACATCCGAAGTGAGGATCTTGGTATATTCGGGAGGAACGGCATAAGGCGCTATTTCTTCGGCCATCACGCCGCGGGATTCGGCGTCGAGCGCACGCTGGTGCGAACGAAGAGCGTACTCATCTTGCTTCTCGCGACTGATCTTGAATTCTTTGGCGAGGACTTCCGCGGTCTGTCCCATGTTGAGGCCACAGGTCGGGTCTGTAAGGCCTTCCATGATGGAGATACGAGGCTTCAGGAATTCTCCGATCGGAATCGACGCGAGAACCTTCAAACGGTCCTGCAGAGAGCGGGCGCGGTTCAGGCGTTCGAAGAAAGCGACCGCTTTATCGTTGTAGATCAGGGGGGCCTGCGACATCGATTCGGTTCCGCCGGCGATATAGAGATCGCCTGTTCCGGCGGAAACCTTCAAAGCCGCTTGGGCCACGGACTCCATACCGGAAGCGCAGTT